>CAZKNW010000399.1:0-4223 GCA_964554035.1 uncultured Verrucomicrobiota bacterium | reverse complement strand
TGGTGGGAGGACAGGCCATGAACTTCAACTATGACGTCACACTCATGGACCCCTACGACCTCGCCATGCCCATGACCCTGAATGGTCCCGCCGAACCTTTCATCAACGGCGCCAACCAATACACCTTCAACGAGATCAGCCAGGCCACACGCTACGATCTCCGCAGCACGGAAGCCATCACCTCGACGTGGACCGAGGGTGCCGAGGATGCCACACCCCAGATCATAGACCAGACCACCGGAGGCTATGACCCCATCACCTCAACCGCGCAATTCACTCCATCACCCAGGACTGGGTCGATGATGTATCACCTGACCTTCGCCAGTTTTGATGACAACCATCAATCGATCGTCATCGACCGGGTTGTTGTTCCATCGGCAACAAGCCGATTGAAGTTTTACACGCAGTTCAGGTTTGCAACCGTCACATCACGGGTTCACGCCGACGTTTCCACCGACAGTGGCAGCAGCTGGACATCACTTTACTCAAGAGCGGGCAATGGCTCGGGAAGCAGCGTGGACTGGGACTCAGAATGGATGGAAGCAGACATCGACCTTTCTGCCTATGATGGGCAGACCGTCACCATCCGTATTCGCTACAGCTTTGAAAATGGGACTTCCATTTTCCCCAGCACGGAAAAATCAGTAGGCGTCTATTTCGACGACGTCACCGTGACCGACGCCCTGGAGCTGGTGAACACCTCCATCCAGACCATCGCGGCTCCTGCCAGTTCCGTGGTCTTCACTCCGACCTCGGCCGGCCAGTATTACCTGCAGATGCAGGCTGAGGTGGCAGGACGCTACTTTGGATTCGGTCCTGCACTCGTGGTCAATGCCAGTCAGGAGGCGCCTCCCGAGATCAACGTCACAGGAGTCGTCATCAACAGTGGCAACGTCCTGATCGATTTCAGTCTCACCGGAGGAAGCGCCGGCACCTTTTCCCTGCTCCGCTCCATGGATCCCGCAGGCACCTACACCACCGACGGAAGTGCAGGCCTCCAGGAAGTGCAGGCCGGCACCAGCTACCGGTTCACCACCCCCATGGGAATGGATTCACAGGGCAACTTCATCATCCGGATGGATTAGCCCCAGGCAGCTCAGTTTGGATCGCAGTGCTTTCCTGCATATTCGTCGAGGACATCCTCCAGAAAGTCCTGAGCCTCAAAGAAAGGATCCTCAAACTCGACAAACGGATCATCTTCTTCCTCCTCCTCCTGTTCCGTCATATTCAGGACGAACTTCGGTATGAATGAGAAGTCCTCCTCCTCCTCGTCCTCATCACCGATTTCGACTCCCAACCTCTCGTTGCGAACCTTCCGGTCGCGCCGATACTCCTCACCCTTGGAAAGGATCTCCATCGCCTTCTCCAACAGATCAGCAAGCTGGTCCTGTCCAACATTCCTGAATCCCTGAACCGCTTCCGGTGCCAGAATTCCCGTGGAGTTGAGAAAGAACTGTCTCAGCCCCCCATTGGCAATCTCACTCATTGCCCAGTGCACTGCCAGAAGGTCGATTTTCCATTTTGGATACTTCCCCGCACTCTCGGTGAACTCGGTGAATCCTTCGTAGATGTCGACCTCCTCGAATGCCTCCTCAATCTGCTCCCAATAATCTGTCTTAGCCATGATTGTCCTCTCGTTGGTTCGGGGAATTCTTTGCTGCCCCCCCTGTCTAGATCAATCCTTTTGCCAGAGTCGGCAAAGCCTCATTGAAATCACACCCTGCCATCCGCCTTGAGGTCCCGGACGGTTTCCTTCGCGATCCTTCCCATGGACATCCGGTCCATAACGATGACGGCAAAGGCACCCCAGCCAAAGATCCACCAGCCACCCACTTTCGTGAGGTGAAGCAATCCCGCCAGCGCCACCATGAGGGCCACAAACTTCAGTTCCATGGTTGTCCTCAAGAGATAGCTTCGTTGTTCATGAATGGCGGCTTCGATCACCTTGAAGGAATACAGTATCCTCCCCTTCCAAAGCAGGCCCGACAAGGCCGTCCAGGCCAGCATCAACAATAGACAGATCCTTGCGTGCTCTACGGGAATCGATGGAAGCCAGCACATCGCACCGAGGACAACCAGGAACAACATGCGCAATGGAAAAACGACCTTCAACATCCGCTTCCCGACGTGGTCGAGCAGGTCCTGCCTCAGGTTTGCCCCGCTGCCTGCCGGAGTCCTGAGAAACGCCTGCCACATCCCGGACGGAATCAGGCCAACCATTGGAGATGCGAGGGCCGTCGAGAGGTTTGTCCACCAGGTCATTTCCAGAACCAGCAAAAGGATCGCCACTCCATAGATCACGGCCTCAGGACCGATGGCAAAGCCCACCGTGGCGAAGGCTCCATAACTAAGCGCGATGACCAGAAAGACGGATAGACATGCAACAACAGGGCGCCCCTGACCTCGAAAGAAATAGACCAGCCAGGCAATGGTTGACTGATCCTTGATCGGGTCCGGTCGGCGGGTTACCCAGATCGCCTGATGAAGCGAACTGCTTTCGCGTTTGCCTCGTCCCTTCGACTTTGAACTCTTCTTCTGTTTCTTCTTTTCCCGCTTCCTTCGCTCGGCAGCCTCCATGCGCCATTGCCGGTCCAACTGACGACATAGCAGCGATACGGTCGCCCCCCAGATCAGGATCATCACTACCAATCTGGATTCAAACGGTGTTTGAAAAAGCGGCCCTACCCGGAGCCATGGGCCAAACAATCCCACCGAAGCCGGATGCACATCCGACGAGAGATACACGAACCATTCGTAGGCTCCCTGGATGCACATCCACTGAAGCGCGGAAACGACAAAGCTGGAGCCAAACGAAAGAAGGCCACCCACCAGCAAGTTTCCCTGCACCAGCAAGGAATGAAGAGTCAGGTGGCACATCAGAAGGAAGGCAGCGAGCAACAGGATATCCAGGATCTCTGAAGCTCCGCCAGCACAGAACAAAAGCCAGAAGGGAAGGACGACGCCCATGTAGGTTGCGAAACGAATCAGGTTGAACGGAGCAACGATACCAAGGACTTCAAATGGCTTCAGCCCACAGAGGAAGACCATTGGAAGCGTGTCTTCTGAAATCTCCCTGGCCAGCCTCACCCTGCTCTGACGGATCGCCGGTCCAATGAGATAGTACCAACCCACGACCACGCCGAGAGTCACCGGCAGTTTTCCTTCGGCATATCCGAAACACCAGTGAAGTAAATACAGGATCGGAACGACCAGGAGAATTATGCCGGTCATTCTTCGATGATGCCCTTGAATCAGCTGCATCACCCCCCTGACATGGTATTCGGGTATCCTCACAAAGGGTGGCTGAGACAGGGAAAGGCTAAGTTACTTTCCTTACTCGAAGCAACGAGAAGCCGTAGAATCGATTGTCAGAAGCAGTCGCGTGAACCGGACCGCCTGAACAGGCTGTGTGAAAACTCACCGAATGGGAGCGAGACGCTCCCGTAACTGGCAGACGGGACGTCCGCCACCACAGTTTTTGGGCCATTTCTCCAGGATCGTGGTGGTTGGCGTCTCGCCTGCCGGTCATTGGGGCGTCCCGCCCCGAATTTTCACACAGCCTGTTCAGGCGGTCTTCGCGGCCAAAGTTTTCCAATGATCAACCAGAACGTAGCCACCATTCAGATCCGAGAAGTGATCTGATCGACATCGGATTCTAAGGTCCCACGGAGCAAGAAGGGCCGACCTGAATGGCCGACCCTTCTGTGAATCCATGCTGAGTATCGGAGTCTCCCGATACCTCAGGAGACCATCCACTTCATGATGGCCTTCTGGGTGTGCAGGCGATTCTCGGCCTGGGTGAAGATCGTTTCCGAATGCTCCTCGAGGGTCTCCTCCTCGATCTCCATGCCACGATAGGCGGGCAGGCAGTGCATCACCATGGCGTCCGGATTGGCAAGCGACACCAACTCGTTGTTGATCTGGTAGCCGGTGAGGTCCGCGATGCGTTCGGCCGTCTCTTCTTCCTTGCCCATGCTGACCCAGACATCGGAGTAAAGGACGTCCGAACCTTCGGCAGCCTCGCGACAATCGGTGAAGCACTTCACCCGGCCGTTGCCCTTCTCGATGATCTCGGGAAGCGGCTGGTACTTCACCGGGGCGGCCACGTTCAGGTTGAACCCAAAGAGTCCCGCGGCAATCACCCATGAATTGCAGACGTTGCAGGCCGCATCACCGATGAAGGTGACGGTCCGGTCCTGAATGCTGCCCCGCTTCTCCTGGTA
>CAZKNW010000398.1:0-4225 GCA_964554035.1 uncultured Verrucomicrobiota bacterium | reverse complement strand
TGCGTGGATGGAACTTGGTGTCGGCAAGGCTGACCGTGACCACGGAATCCGCCTCGCTCTCGATCAGCAGGTCCACCGCGCCCTGGACGTCCTCCGCCTTCCTTAGAGGACAGGTGGGTTCGACGATGAGCACGATGTCGAAGGTGGTCTTGTAATGGGCCTCTGCCGCGTTCAGCGCGTGGATCATTGTCTCAATGGCGCCAGCCTTGTCATGGCTCAGCTCGGGAGGCCTGAGGAAAGGCGCATCCAGACCATGCCGCATGGCTTCATCGGCATATTCCTGAGAATCCGTTGAGATCAGCGCGTGATCAATCCAGTTGCATTCCTCGGAGAGAAGGACACGGGTCGCCCTTCCGATCAGGGAGATGCCTCCGAGCGTCTCGAGATTCTTGTTGGGAATCCCCTTGCTGCCACTGCGTGCGGGCACCACCGCCAGGATGTTCTTCTCGCCTCTCATTGACCAAGGGTGACGGCTTGTCCTGTCTCAGAGCTCTTGCGGCAGGCGTCCACGATTTCCAGTGCGGCGATCCCGTCCTCCACCGTGCAGGTGAGTAAGGGATCCCCGCTTTCATCTATCTGTCCGAGAAATTCGCGTGCCGCACCCATGAACATGTCGTTGCGTTCGCAATCAAAGGTTTCGACCTGCCAGTTGGCGGGACCCTCATTGCAAAACCTGATCGTGTTTTCCTCGTATGAATAGAGAAGGGTGCCTCCTTCGCCCATCGCACTGATGCTGCGTTCGTGGGGGCGTCCGATCAGATCGAGGTGCAGGTTGACACGAGTCCCGGATTCATAGCTCACAATGATGTCCACGTTGTCGTCGGCACTGATCTCGAGGGAGGAGATTTTTTCCACCTGCGCGTAAACCTTCTGTGGATCACCGAGAAACCAGAGCATCAGGTCGATGAAGTGGCTTTCGTCCAGGAGGGCGCCGCCGCCCTGTTCCTTGTTCGCCATGAAAAACTCCTGATAGGGCTCCCATGGATGCCAGTCGGCAAGGTGGGCACTCATGATGAAGCGCATGTGCTTTACCTCACCGATCTCACCGCCAAGAAGCCTTTCCCGGTAGCGGGCTAGGGGTGGCCACCATCGGTAGGTGTAGCCCAGGAGGATGTTGGGTTGTCCCTCCAGGCGTGAGGCCTCTTCGGCCGTGAAGCTCAGGGGCTTTTCGCTGAGGATCCAGTTCGTCGTCCTGTCGCGGATGGCCAGGATCTGGTCGACGTGAAAGGTGGGAGGGGAAGCGATGACAAAGCCGTCGTATTCGGCGGCACCAAGAGCCTCGTCCAGATTCGTGGATCCCTTGGTTAGCGGTCCTTCGTCCGCTGCCTCGTCGACACGATCCTGCCGGGGATCAAAGACACTGACCTGGCAACCCAGTTCCCTGAAATTGCGTGCATGTCGTTTGCCGGCGGAACCGGCGCCCAGAACCAGAATATGTCTTTTGCTGTTCATGGATCTACTAGCGCAGGAGCGCTGTCGCTTCGATGTAGCTTTCGGATTTCAACTCAACCTCAAAGAGGGCAGGGCCCCTTGACTTCGCCCAGGAAGTCAGTCCCGCATGAAGTTCCTCAGGGGCACGGACGACCTCTCCACGGAATCCCATGGTCTCTGCAACACGTGCAAAGGAACGGTCCCGCATCACGAGCGGCTTGCCGGTCCAGTTCATGGCCTGTGCCCTTCCAAGGATGCTTCCGAAGTGCCCATCCTTCATGACCAGCACCAATAGGTTCCACTGGTTCTCCACCGCGAGGGCCAATTCGGAAAAGAACGCCCTCAGGCCACCATCGCCGATCCACAGGACAACAGGCCGGTCGCTTGAGGCAGCGGCTCCGAGAGCATACCCCACACCCATTCCCATGTAGCGTCCGTTGGGCGTTGCAATCCAGTCTGTTGGTTTGGACAGTTGTAGCGCATGTTCGGCCATCACGGTAAAGTTGCCGGTATCGACCGCATGAATGGCGTCAGGGAGGGCCTCCTGAACCATGGCAAAGGCCTGCCAGGGTGTGCCCTCGTGTTGGAGGAGATCCTGATCCATCAATCGCAGGGCCACCTGGATTTCGTCCTGTCCCCATGAACGGGGCGAGAGGTCGTCGAGGATGGATGCGATCTCTTCTTCCTGCATCTCGGTCACTTCGCCGAAATCGTCGGGAGGAAAGCAACGCCAGTCGGCGGGACGGTGAAGGTCCAGGCAAAGGCAGTTGTCGCCGGGCGCCTTTGGATTGAGAACCTCACCTGAGCGGACGCACAGCGTGATGACCAGATCCGCCAGGGGAAGAAGCTTTGCCTCGGGAGTCCTCTCACTTCCGTCACCCGTGTAAATGCCGGCGGCGTGGGGAAGCGACTCATTGACGACGCCCTTGGCGCAGGGCGTGGTAAATACCGGGAAGTTGAGCGTTTCCAGCATGCTGACGGTCGTGGCGGAAAACCGCTGGCATGAGCCACCCAGAATGAGAACCGGTCTTTGGGATGCCTCGATGACCTTCATGAGGGGGACCGGATCGTTCAAGGTGGCGTGGCTGGAGCTTGTTCTGGGCTGGGGGGATTCCTGTTGGGCCAGCTCGATGAGCGCGGGTCCTGGATATTCCGACCGTGCCATCTCCCAAGTGGAAGTGGCGAAACCCTCCGAGCCTGAGAGTCCACTGATCGACTTGAGATACTCGCCACCCATATGAAAATGGTTCAGCCACTTGTGTCGGCGCGGGCCCATCGCCTGGGGGTAGGCTTCTGAAATGGAAAGGTGTGCAAAGCCCTCATAGGCGTTCGAGAGGAGGCCTGGTGCCATGTTCGCGAAGCCGGGGCCCTTGATGCTCAGGCAGAGGGATGGATTGTTCCCGAAACGTGTGGATGCCGCCGCCATCAGGGCGCCGGTTGTTTCATGGCCCGTGGTGATGAACGGGATGCCTTGCTGCTCAAGTGCATCCACGAGCTTGAGACTCGGGCCTCCGCCAGGAATCCCGAAGGCTCGTCCGGCCCCGAGTCCCTTGAGCTCCCTTGCAAAAAGATCAAACTCCATGGCTCTCCGTGTAATGGTTCAGGATCCGGCGGGCGGTGTGCTCCAGGACCATGCCCAGGGCGTCCGGGCTGAAGCCTCCGATGTGGGGCGTGATGATGACGTTGTGGTGGTCCAGGGAATACTGCCAGATGGGGCTGTCCTTGATGTCGGGTTCGCCTTCGACGACATCCACGCCGAGTGCGGCGGGCCTGCCCTTCTTCAATCCCTCCAGCAAGGCTGACTCCTCGACGATGGCTCCGCGGGAGGTGTTGATGAGCACGGCTCCCTCCTTCATGAGGTCCAGCTCCCGGCTGCCCAGCAGGCCCTTGGTCTCCTCACTGAAATGCACATGGATGCTGACGAAATCAGCATGGGACAGCAGTTCATCCAGTTCGACCTTCTCGACATCTTCTGGAAAGTCGGACACGAAGGGATCGAATCCGATGACCTTCATGTCGAAGGCCCTTGCATAGCGCGTCATCCAACCTCCGATGCGTCCCATGCCGATGATGCCGAGGGTGCGTCCCCTGAGCATCATTCCCGGAAAAAGCTCGCGGCTCCATTCACCGGATTCCACGTGATGGATGGCGGAGCGAAGGCGCCTTGCGCAGGCCAGGAGCAGGGTCCAGCTGAGTTCCGCCGCCGGGGTGATCCCGCGCAGGAACTCCTTCTCACTCTTGAGCGTCTTGATGGGGATCCCGCGCGATTCCAGGTGAGCGGTGTCGATATGGTCGGCGCCGGTCGTTGCGGTGATGACGAGTTCGAGGGACTTGGCTGTCTGAAGCAGTTTGGAAGTGAACCGGACCTTCATCGAGGCATCGAAGAGGACGGATGCTTCCCCAATGACTCCGTTGACGTCCTCGGCCGATGCCTCCACACGGATCACCTCGAAGCCGGAGCCGAGGACATTCTGAATCGCATCGCGGAACTCGGAGGGTCCCAGGTAAAGGACCTTTTTGGTTTGTTCAGACATGATGAAACCGGGGTGCAAGCATCGGCTAAGTCCGAAGCAGCATCGAGTGAAAAAGGTCCGCCTCAGGAGCGGATGTCGAGATGGCTCATCAGCGGGTGGGCCACCAGCCTGTCGAGTTGCTTTCGGAACTCCTCCACGGGAAAGGTCCAGTTGCCGCGCGATGCTCCCTTGATGCCGTTGTAGAGCGTGACGGCAGGGTTGTCACAGGCAAGGCAGAGATGGGTGCTGTGGCTGTTGGTGTAGGTCTGGTTCTCGGCTTC
>CAZKNW010000397.1:0-4233 GCA_964554035.1 uncultured Verrucomicrobiota bacterium | reverse complement strand
GAATCTCGTGGGCAATGCGGTCAAGTTCACCGAGGAAGGTGAAGTGGTGGTCCGTGTGGTCTCACGTGAAGTCGGGGACAGGCATATCCGGCTGCGCTTTTCGGTGGAGGACACCGGTGTGGGGATCTCCCCCGACAAGAAGGAGGACATCTTCAAGGCCTTCACACAGGCGGATGGATCCACGACCCGGCGGTTCGGTGGAACGGGACTGGGGCTTGCGATCTCAAGGCAATTGATCGAGTTGATGGGTGGACAGATCGAGGTGGAGAGCGAACCTGGCAAGGGCTCCACGTTCTGGTTCGAGCTGAAGTTCGAAAAGCAGGAGGACCAGGGAGACAAGGCCGAACCCGACCTTTCCGTGCTGGAGGGTATCAAGGTGCTCATCGTTGACGACAACGCCACGAACCGCCAGATCCTGGAGAAACAGATCGATGTCTGGATCAGGGAACATGCCAGCGTGTCCTCGGCGGCCGAGGCGATGACGATGCTCAAGCAGGCCGCTGTCGAGGGATACCCATTTGACCTTGCGATCCTCGACATGCAGATGCCGGACCTCGATGGGCTTTCCCTGGCCGAGAACATTCAGGAGGTTCCGGAAATTTCTGACATCAGGCTCATCATGCTGACCTCCCTTGGGCAGAAGATTGATCCCGAGGTCCTGAAGGCGGCCGGCATCAGTGCCTGCCTCATCAAGCCCGTAAAGCAGGTCCGACTGCTTCAATACCTGGTTCAAACCATGACGGGGGCGGATCCTCTGGATAGCCTTCTGCCAGTGTCCACGGTGGTTCCCGCCGTTGAAGGTGCACCCAAGAAGCCGCGGAGGCCCCTCAGGATCCTTTTGGCGGAGGACAACTCGGTGAACCAGAAGGTAGCCCTTCTTCAACTTCAGAAGATCGGTTACAGCGCGGACAGTGTTGCAAACGGCCTGGAGGTGATGGATGGCCTGAAGCGCATTCCCTACGACGTGATCCTGCTGGACTGCCAGATGCCCCTGATGGACGGCTACCAGACGGCAAGGGAGATCCGTGAAATGGAACGGACCGCCGTCGGCGATGGAGCCCGGAAGCCGATCCATATCATCGCGATGACGGCCAACGCCCTCGAAGGTGACCGGGAGAAATGCCTGGAGGCGGGCATGAATGACTACATATCCAAGCCGGTGAACATCGACCAGCTGGAGCAGGCGCTTGAACGGGCACATGGCGCGGGAAATGGGGGTGAAGAGGGCGGGGGCATGCCCAAACCGCTCAATGAGTCTGACCTGCCTGCAGTGGACTTCAACTTCCTCAGAAGTCTCCGTGACCTGAGTGAACCGGGGGGGGATGATCCGGTCATCGAGCTGGTGAACATGTATCTTTCTGATGCTCCGGCTCGTGTAAAGACGATCCAGGACAGCGCTCAAAAGGCGGATTTTGAGGGATTGATGCAGGCCGCCCATACCCTCAAGGGGAGCTCGAGCAATCTGGGTGCGAAAAGGCTCGCGGCCTATTGTGCCGATCTGGAGTCCCTGGCTCACGATAAGGACGAGGATGGCTGTCGGCAGCAGGCAATCGTGGTCAGTCAGGAATTCGGGCTGGTGAAGAGCTCGTTCGAGGAGGAGCGGGACCGGGGGCATTGAGTTTTTGGAAATCCCTGAACGGCCACATGGCGTGCTTTCGGCCAACATTGTAGCGATATCCATTGATTCCGCCTGAGGTGCAATCCAAGCTTTGCCACGTCGCATGAGAGTAGAAACGCTTCATTTTGAAAATGCCCGCGTCGTCCAGCAGCTGCTTGGCAATGAACCCAAACACCTGACCCTTTTCCAGGAGCTCATGGGGGTGTCCGCCACCTCCCGTGACGGCTGGGTGAAGCTGGAGGGAGAGGATGAGGCCGTGGAGCAGGCGATGAGTTTTTTTGCGTTTCTTGAGGACGGGGTCAAGTCAGGTGCTCCTGTTCGTGCCAAGGAGTTTGCAAACCTGATCAAGGTCGCTGCCGAGGATGGTGTCGAGTCCCTCAAGGCCCTCTACAATCTCCGCATTGTCACCTCCTCCCGAAAGCCTCCTGTGGTTCCCAAGACACTGGGGCAGCGCAAGTATGTGGAAACCATCCGGTCACACGACGTCACTTTCGGGGTCGGCCCGGCCGGCACGGGGAAGACCTACCTGGCCATGGCGATGGCGGTGTCCGCACTGAAGGAAGGTGTTGTCGGAAGGATCATCCTGACGCGCCCAGCCGTGGAAGCCGGTGAGGCCGTGGGCTTTCTCCCCGGGGATCTCCAGGAGAAACTTGATCCCTATCTAAGGCCGCTCTTTGATGCACTTCACGACATGATGCCCGCCGAGGCCCTGCAGAAGCACATGGAGCAGGGCGTCGTCGAGGTGGCGCCACTTGCCTACATGCGTGGGCGAACCCTGAACAACAGTTTCATCATCCTTGATGAAAGCCAGAACACCACCGCCGAGCAGATGTTCATGTTCTTGACCCGCCTGGGTTACAACTCCCGGGCTGTGGTCACCGGCGACCCGACGCAGACCGACCTTCCAGCCCACAAGAAATCGGGTCTTGTCGAGGCTGTGACAGCGCTCCGGGATGTCGAGGGCATCGGTTTCATCGAGTTCGAGAAAAGGGATGTGGTCCGACATCCCCTGGTCCAGAGGATTGTGGCCGCCTATGAGGGCCATAGGGGAAAGAATGCCCTCCAGTAGCCTTTCGCGATGAACGAGCTTTCCATTGCGGACGAGCAATCGTCCCAATCGGTCGATGCGGTGTTCCTTCAGGAGATCCTTGGATGGGTACTTGGGGAGCGCCTTGGGCTGCCTGCGTGGGAGTTGGGCGTGCGGCTGGTGGACCCGACGGAGATGGCGAGGGTGAACGGGCATTTTCTTCAGCATGAGGGGTCCACGGATGTCATCACCTTCGATTATTCCGATCCAGCCTACGCGGATCCGTCGGACGAGGAACCCTTTCCGGAAGGCGGTATCAGGGGGGAACTCTACATTTCGGTCGAGGATGCGCTGGAGCAGGCGGATGCCTTTGGGACGACCTGGCAGAACGAACTGGTCCGTTATGGGGTCCATGGAATCCTGCATCTTCTGGGCTACGATGACCTCTCCGAGGAGGAACTCGTTGAAATGAAGTCGAAGGAAAATGCAATTATGGACGAGGTTGAGGGTGCCTTCGACTTGAGGCGCGTGGAAAAGCGGGTAGGATGATTTCCGAACGACTCGATGATTAAGAAGATGCTCACCAGATGGCAGGCCTACGTTTACACGGGGTTTGTGGTCATTCTTCCTGCGGTTTTGGCGATTGCCATCTGCATGTGGATATTCGGTACGGTTTCAGGACTGACTGACAGGCTCTTCTTCTTTCTGCGGTGGCTGCCCGACGAGGTGCTCGGCTATTTTTACGTGGATCCTGACAAGGAGGTGAAGGAGCTGCTCTGGTGGTGGCGTTTCGTTTCCATCATCGTTGCGCTCAGCACCGTGGGCCTGATCGGCCGGATGACGCGTTACTACATCGGCAAGAAGCTGATCGGACTGGTTGATCTCATCATGCTGAAGGTCCCGCTGATCAACCGGATCTACGCGGCCGTCAAGCAGGTCAATGAGGCGTTCACCTCCAAGAAACAATCCTCCTTCAAGCAGGTGGTCCTCGTGGAATTCCCGGGTAAAGGTCTCTATTCCATCGGCTTTCTCACTGGAGAATCCCATAGCGAAATCGAGTCCCAGCTGAAGCAGGAGGTGGTCAGCGTCTTCGTTTCCACGACTCCGAACCCAACCACGGGCTTTCTGGTGTTCCTTGAGCGCAACAAGGTCCGGAAGCTTTCCATGTCGGTGGCGGACGGTATCAAATACATCATCAGTCTCGGGGCGGTGGCACCTCAATTCCTTTCCAAGGAGAGTGCGGGTGAACTCCTGGAGCAGGAGGGAGTGGTGGCCGGAGAGGCCCTGCTCGAGAAGATTGGGGATGAACGGGATGCGGCAGGGGAAGAGGTGAGGGATGAGTCCTCCATAGACCCGACGGAATCCCCTCAGAACAAGGCCTGAACCAGGCGGTTTCCCATGACAGAGAAGGATGTGGGCATCATCTTGAGGGTTCGGCCCTATTCCGATACCAGCCTGATCGTCCATTGGTTGACCTGCGAGCAGGGTCGACTTGCCACAATGGCCCGTGGTGCGAGGCGGCCCAAATCGCCCTTCAGAGGGAAACTGGATCTTTTCTTCGGTTGTCGAATCCAGTTCAGGAAAAGCT
>CAZKNW010000396.1:0-4239 GCA_964554035.1 uncultured Verrucomicrobiota bacterium | reverse complement strand
GTGGTCCAGGGAGGAACCTCCTTGCCTGCGCGGCTCTTGAAGAGGGCGACTGCCGCGAGGATGCCGCTGAGGAAAATGCCTGTTGTGGCCTGATCGGCGGCCTGCTCGTGAGGCGTGACATAGGACTCGATCAACCAGGGAGACTCGGCGTTCTGCTCGTGCGCGAAGTCTCCCGTGAACTTGATGGGAATGGAGATCACCATCAGGCTGACCATCCAGCAGAACGCCATTCTCTGGATGTCCCGGCTCTCCTTGAACCATCCCGCGAAGAGAAGCAGGGCGAGGAACAGCGTTCCAAGAACAGGAATGTGGTTCAGCGCCAGGTGAAGGTGGGTCCAGTTCATTCCCAACAGTCTTGGAGATCGGCTCGGCAGGTCAAGCCATCAACAGCTGCAAAGGCTACCTCCCATGCCTTCCAGGCTCGACCTTGGCCCTTCATGGTGAACATCCTTGGCGGCACGAGACGCAGATGATCCAGATAGCCCAGTTGAAACTTTCCCTCGATGCCGATGAGTCGGAGGTCCGCAAGGCCACGAGGAAGGTGCTTGCCATTGAGGATGCCCAGATCAGGTCGTTCAGTGTTCGTCAAAGGGCCATCGATGCCCGGGGTGGAGACGTGTGCTTCTCCTACACGGTATGGGTGGAGACCGATGATGAGGAAAGGCTCCTCGACCGCCGGCACCGGAAGGTCCAGGTAACCAGGGCGCCGGACCGCGGCTACCGGATCCTGGAACAACTGCCAACGGCATCACCCGACCGATCTCGGCCGATTGTCGTCGGCACGGGCCCATGCGGACTCTTTGCCGCGCTCCTACTGGCGCGGAAGGGAATGAGGCCCATCGTCTTCGAAAGGGGAAAACAGGCGGGCCCACGGGCGAGGGATGTCACGGGGTTCTGGAGACGGGGGCACGAGTTCAACCCGGAGAGCAACGTGCAGTTTGGTGAGGGAGGCGCAGGAACCTTTTCCGACGGCAAGCTCTACACGCAGATCAAGGACAGGGACAACCGGATCCCATGGATTCTTCAGGAGATGGTGAAGGCAGGCGCGCCTGAAGACATTCTGGTCAAGAGCCGACCGCACATCGGCACCGACCGGTTGATCACCGTGGTGCGACACCTGAGGGAGGAGATCCTGGAGCTGGGTGGCGACCTCCACTATGAGACAAGGATCGATGATGTCCGCCTGGAGAATGGAAGGATCGCAGGCGTGATGACGGATGCCGGGAATTGGTTTGAGTCGGACATTGTGGTGCTGGCTGTGGGACACAGCGCCCGGGATACCTTTGAAATGCTTCATCGGAAGGGCGTTCCGATGGAGGCGAAATCCTTCTCGATGGGAGTCCGCATAGAGCATCCCCAGCGGCTCATCGACCAGATCCAGTTTGGAAGCAAGGCAGGCCATGAGGCGCTGGGGGCTTCTCCCTACAAGTTTGCCTGGCATGACCGTGATGGCCGTGGTGTCTACAGCTTCTGCATGTGCCCAGGTGGCCTGGTCGTGGCGGCTTCCTCGGAGGAGGGCGGTGTGGTGACCAATGGCATGAGCAGCTACGCGAGGGCGGAGGCCAATGCCAACTCGGGTTTCATGGTGGAGATCCGTCCACAGGACATCCAGGGTGAAGGCCCCTTGGCTGGCGTGGCCTTTCAGCGCTTCTGGGAGAAGAAGGCATTTGAGGCCGGGGGGGGCGACTACAAGGCGCCTGCCCAGAGGCTGGGAGACTTTCTCAAGGGGCAGGCCTCAAGGGAGGCTGGAAGCGTGAACCCATCCTATGAGCCGGGCGTTGTGTGGACCGATATTCGTGAGTGTGTTCCAGCGTTGGTGGCCAAGGCGCTCAGGGCATCGGTAAGGGGAATCGATCGTCGACTGAGGGGCTTCCTTCTCGAAGATGCCGTCCTGACAGGTGTGGAGTCCCGCAGTTCCTCACCGCTTCGCATTCCAAGGGATCCCACGAGCCTTGAATGCGTCTCCATCAAGGGATTGTTTCCTGCCGGGGAAGGTGCCGGATACGCAGGGGGGATCATCTCGGCTGCGGCGGATGGACTCAAAGTCGCCGAAGCCATACTGGCTTCAGCAGGCCAAAAGGAGACAGACGGTTCAAAATAAAACTGAACCTGATGTCAGGAAAATCCTCATTCCTAGACAGGGCGCGACATCATTTCGGCACAAAACTCTAGGATTTTTCAGTTCTTCACCATTGTGAATAACCTGTGATTAACTGTGAAGAAATCCGACTTGTTCACCGGATCGAGGGTCTGGCAGGGGCCTCGGGTTGAGAGGGAATCAAAGCTAAACAAACCGATCTGTAAGGTTACCTGAAATGTTCAACAAAACTCACTTAAAAACCTTTAAAAGAGATACTTATGACTTTTTCACAATGCTGGATTTTGTCGACTCAAGAACCACCCATTTGGACGAGCTTCCGCTTCTAGACAGGTTCGAAAGGCCGGATTCTGAGGAAGATTATCGATAGGTGAATAAATCAAGGAAATTTGATTGAACAGCAGCTGAGCCCGCCGCAATGCCTCAAAAACGTAACAAAACATGACAGCAGTAGCTTTCTGTGGATGCACCAGAGCAATGGGTGTCAAGTAGGTGATGAGGAAAACCTTGGGGAGCGGTCATGTCAGAAGCTATTTGGTCGAACCTAAGGGTGGGACCTGATATGCCACGCCGCACAGTGGATTCGCCGGATTACCTCGAACTGATTGATGACCGTGACGGCCTGCTTGTGGTCAACAAGCCGGCGGGCCTCGTTTGCCATCCGACCCGTGGAGACGATCTTTCAAGTCTGATAGGACGGGTCCGTATGTTCCTGAGGGAAAGGAGGCACGAATCGCCCATTCACATGATCAACCGACTCGACCGCGAAACGAGCGGAATTGTGCTGGTGGCGATCTGCGATGACCTGGCCAGAAGAATCCGGGGACTTTGGGATCGGCATCAGGTGGCCAAGACCTATCTGGCCCTTTGTCACGGGCATTTGGAGCAGGATGAGGAAACTCTGAGGCTGCCGCTTGGGGAAGCAGAGGACAGCAAGGTCTGGATCCGGAGCCGCGTCCGGGAGGATGGGACCCCTGCCGAAACACGATATCGTGTCCTGGAGCGATTTGAGCATGGCTCCCGCCCCTTCTCCCTGGTGGAGGTCTTCCCCAAGACAGGGCGCAAGCATCAGATTCGTGTGCATCTGTCCCATCTGGGCCATCCTGTTGTCGGGGACAAGATCTATGGACCGGATGAGCGCTTTTATCTGGCCCTTGTGGATGGGAGTCTTGGTGAGGCGGACCTTGAGGAGTTGCTGCTTCCCAACCAGGCCTTGCACGCCAGTCGCCTCAGCTTCGAACTCAACGGCATAGGTCATGACTATCGGGCGGAACCAGGATCGGATTTTGCCGCCTTCCTCGAGGAAGCAGGTGTTTCCCTTCCGGAATCGTGAGCCCGTTTCGCTGATTTTCATCAAGCTTTCACCCGGATATGTCGATTGACCTTTTGCAGGCCATGCCACGATCCCCGGATGAAGACTTCAAAGGAAACATCGAAAGAAGCGGTTTCGACCAGGCCTGTCAAAGGCTTTGAAACAGAGGTTGATCCCTATCTCAACGTGGTGAGGTCGATTTGCGCCAGCACATGGCGCCGGATGCTGCATCAGGACAGGCCCCCGTCTGCCTCACCAGTCAAACCTTCGGGAAAGAAGGGCAGGCAAACCTCCTGACAGAGGCCGGTGGCATGTTGACTGGGCATCCCCTGAGGGGCGAACGGGCGTCCGCCACCCTCCCTTGAACCTCTCTGACAGCCATGCCCTTTCCGGGTGAAGATCCTGATTTTCTAAATCGCCATTTTCCAAAGTTTTTCTCAGGATGTCCGTGTGTCCGACAGCCCGATGATTGAAGTAAAAGACCTGACCAAGCGCTATGGCTTGCATACGGCGGTCGATGGTCTGACCTTCACGGTGGGCAAGGGGGACATTGTGGGTTTTCTGGGACCCAATGGAGCCGGCAAGACCACGACCATGAGGATCCTCTCCTGCTACATGCCGGCAACCTCGGGAACGGCGAGGGTGGCAGGTTGTGATTTGTTCACCGAGGCGGATGAAGTCCGCCGTCGCATCGGCTATATGCCGGAAAACAATCCCCTGCACCTGGACATGCGTGTCAGGGAGTATCTCAAGTTCCGGGCCCGCCTCAAGGGGCTGAGCGTGCGGGCCAGCAGGGCGTTGCGCTCCTCGCGCTTGACCGACCAAAACA
>CAZKNW010000395.1:0-4250 GCA_964554035.1 uncultured Verrucomicrobiota bacterium | reverse complement strand
GCTATGAACGTGCTTCATCGAGGATGAAGGAGATGGGAACCAATGCCTTGCCCGGGCTGATGGGGATGTTGACCAGTGAGGCTTCTTCCGGCGAAGGGATGGCGATGGCCTTCCAGGATGCCGGTCTTCCCATGCTGCACATCGAAACGGCCCTGGATCGTCAGTGGCAGGCCCTCAAGGGCTTTGAGGTCCTTGGTTCCAATGCCCTTCCTGTCTTCGATTCCCTCGTGGGACTCCTGAACGGCGGGCAGCATGCGGACGTGGTTCCCTTTGCCCTTGCCGAGATGGGCGAGCCTGCCCTGGAGCCGCTGCAGTCGGCCATGTCCCACAGGAACGAAGCCGTGCGCTGGAACTCGGCGCTGGCCGTCTCGACCTTCGGAAAGGACGGGGCCAGCGGGGTCGGGGCGTTGCTGAACCTGCTTGAAGATGCCAATGCCCGCGTCAGATGTGCGGCGGCGTCTGCCCTGGGAATCCTGGGAAAGAACGATGACGAGGTGGTTGCCGCCCTTTCAGAGTCCCTGATGGATCAGGATTCGACCGTGCGGTCGGCGGCAACGAAATCGCTTGAACTGCTGCTCAGGCGGTAACACCGGCAGGCTCGGGTTCCTTGACTGCCGTTGCCTTTTTCCGTGCCTTCTCCCTCGCAAGGTTCTGCACGTTCAGCGCTGCGACCCGGTAGGCTTCACCGTAGGTCGGAAAGTTGAGAATGTTCTCGTGAAAGATGCTCACGTCGTTGTGGTTGAGCAGGGCCATTTCTCCAACGTGAATCAGGTCGGTGGCTCCATCGCCCACAATCTGCACGCCAAGGATCTTTTTGCCCTCAGCGTCGGCGATGATCTTGAGCAATCCATCCTGGCTGCCGGAGATCAGTCCCCGGGCGATCTCCTCGAACCTGGCGCGGCCGACGACAATCTCGCCGTACTTTTCCTTCGCCTGACTTTCGTTCAATCCCACGCTGGCGATTTCCGGAACGGCATAGATACCCATCGGCACCAGCTCGAAGGCATGTCCTGGATCCATGTCGAGGGCGTGGCAGATGGCCCGGCGTCCCTGTTCCATCGAGCAGGATGCGAGGGCGGGAGGCCCGATCACGTCTCCGACGGCGTAGATGCCCCGGGTGCTCGTCTGGTAATGTTCATCAACGAGGATGTGACCCCGTTCGCTGGTTTCCACGCCGGCATTCTCAAGGCCGAGGCGTTCCGTGTTGGCGAGCCTTCCCAGTGCGACCAGCATCTTGTCGGAGGAGACCATTTCGCCTGATTCCAGGCGGGTGATCACCTGTGCCGCGCCGTCCCATGTCACGGAATCGATGTCCTGCAAGCCAAGGTAGCGCCCGCCATGACGGGTGAAGTTATCGAGGAACTTTCCTGTCAGTTCCTTGTCGAGGAACATCAGGGGCCTTGGAGCCCGGTCGATGATCGTGACCTGGCTGCCCAACATGGAAAAGATGGAAGCATACTCGCAGGCGATCACGCCTCCACCCAGCACGGTCAAGGACCTTGGTATGTAGGCGATGCTCAGGATCGAGTCGCTATCGAGGATGTTTTCATGATCCACCGGGATGTCGGGTGGAATCCTCGGACGGGAGCCTGTGGCGATGACGATGCTGTCGGCATGGATCTGACGGCATTCGCCAGTGACGGTCTGCACGATGCATTCGTGCCTTCCTGTCAACTGGGCACGGCCATGAAGGTAATCAATACCGTTGTTCTTGAGCTGTGTGGCGATGCAGTCCCGATGATTGATCAGAACGGTGTCCATCTTGCTCATCATCTCGGAGACCGTGACGTCGTCGCGCAACTGGAAGTTGAAGGCCTTCACGCCCTGTTTGAGGCGCATGATGGTGAGGGCCGCCTCGCGCAGCGTCTTGCTGGGAATGGTGCCGCGATGGACGCACGCCCCCCCCGACATGGCGGTCACGTTCGACCAGGCCGACCTTCTTGCCGGCCTTGGCACCCTGCACGGCCGCCTTCTGCCCTCCAGGGCCGCTGCCGATGACGAGGATATCGAAATGTTCCTTGTTGCTCATACCTCCATGGATTGCACAACGGACAGCACATGCGACTTCAACTGGATGAGTTCGTTGACCTCATCCGGGTAGAAATTCAGAAAGCCAAAGACGGGATCCTTGCGGATTTCCCTCTCCTCGATCCGGCGTATGGGAGTGATCCAGGAAGCAAGAAGGTCGGTCAGGTAGGTCATGGCGGACTCGTCCTGATGACAGGAGGCATCCTCGTAGGTGCAGTAAAAGCGGCATGTATCCCGGACGGCTTCCGGCAAGTTCCATGATTCCGCGATGATGCAGTTCAACTCTCCATGGAATTCCTGCACAAGTCCCCTCACGGCAGACAGGGCCAGTTCCTCCTTCCGGTCCTTCTGGACCCCGCTGATCAGCTTGATCACCACTGGTTTCCCGATCGTATGGAGCATGCCGCAGAGAAAGAGCGTCTCGACATTGGCGCGGTTCAGTCTCGCGATCTCCTTGGCGTAAACGCCGGAGATGAGGGCATGACGCCAGAGGAGCTTGATCTCGGATTTGAAGTTGTTGACGGAGAAGACCCCCTTGTTGAGGGAGACCGCGATGGCCACCTCACCCAGAAGTTTCATGCCGAGGCGGGCGATCGCCTGGTGCAGCGAAACGATCTTCTGGCTTCCCGCATAGGCTGCGGAATTGGATATCTTGAGGACGATGCTTGCGAGTGCGGGATCCTTGTGGATCAACGCGGAAAGGTCGCCAATCTCGGCGTTGGGATCGTTGGTCAGTGCCATGACCTTACCCACCACGTTGGGAAGCATTGGTAGATCGAGGTCGCCGGATTCGATCTTCTCACGTATCGCCTTGCGGTAAGGTTCGGCGACATCCTTTTCGGTGGTGGCTTCCGCCGGGACTGTGGCTGCTGCGGGCATGTTCAGGATGGTTGGGCCCGGCTGACGAGGATGGGACGTGCCACCAAGGACAGTTCCCACCGTCGGGAGACGGGGCGTTCCGCGTGTCTTGACGACACGCATCTAGAACCATCGGCATTGAAGCGGGGGAATTAAGGGGAGAAACACGAAAAAGGGCCATTGGGGCCCTGAAGACGACGACTTGCTGGGGCAAAAGGAGGCAAAACCGGCCTGGCCGCCTACTGGTTCCGATACATCCAGTAGCGCACGTCGGCCGCTTTCGGATGGGTCGGGGAGAGGCGCAGGAATTCCGAGTAATGGGACTTTGCCTTGGGGATGTCACCCAATTGGCCTGCATGCAGCCCACCTAACGCAAGGTGGGCATTGGCGTTCTCAGGGTCCAGCCCCAGGCTTTTCTCGAACTCGTCGATGGCGTCCGGGACATAACCGCGCTTCTGCAGCGCTCGTCCGAGATTGTAGTGTGCCTGTCCCGAGGTGGGTCTTGTGATTACCGCCTTCTCCAGGGAAGAAAGTGCGAGATCCGTTTGGCCCAGCTGCAATGCGACCAGTCCCAGGTTGTAGTGAGCCTCGTAGAAGCTGCCATCCTTGCGGATCGCTTCCTGATAACGGGACATGGCGCCTGGATAGTTCCTTGCCCTGTGCTCCTCGAGGGCGGCCTCGAAGTCTGAGAGTGCCGCCGCACGATCCCCGGCGCTGGGGAGGCTAATGTTGCCAAAGGCGTAGCGAGGGAAGGTCTTCTTCACCACGACGGGTTCAGGAGCAGGCCGCGTGGCGGCGGTCTGGACCGGTGCCGGAGGGGGGGTGGTTGGCTGGGGTGCGGGCTGGGTGGTCGTGACAGGCCTTGGTTCCGGATCTCCCGGCAACCTTGTGACGCGAACCTCCTTGTCCTTCTTTCGGAACAGGTTCACGGGGTTGAGCCGCTCAAAGAAGCCAGGCTTCTCCTCTTCCTCCATGGGAGGCGTGCGAACCGGTTCCGGGGAAAGGGCAGTCACCTTTTCTTCGAAAGTGGGTTCGGGCCGCTTCGGCTCAGTCGGGACCTCAATGGTCACGGGCTTCACCTCGGGTTGGATGATCGTCTTCGGTTCGGGAGTGGGTTCAGGCTTCGGTGTCGGATCGGGAGGGAGTGTTTCGGATGACACGGAGGCCACCTTCAAAGGCGAATCTTGAGGTTCCGTCATCTTCTCCCCACGGGGTTCAGGAGTTGGGATGGGATCCTTCTTCGCAGATGGGGTTGCAGCGGGTTTCTCCATGGTCCCAGGTGCCTCCGGTTCTGAAGCCTTGGGCTTCTCCGGTTCGACAAAGACCACCTGTTTGGGCCGTGTAGGTGGGGTTACCACGACCTT
>CAZKNW010000394.1:0-4254 GCA_964554035.1 uncultured Verrucomicrobiota bacterium | reverse complement strand
CTCCTCATTCCATGCTGGAAAATCCTCGGTCCATTCGACCACCAGAGGCGCCCCGGTCCCTGACCGGCCGACCACGCTGCGTTCCAGTGAACCTGCCATTACCCCAAAAAACGGTGTAGAAAGAAGAACGAGAAGAAGACGGTTAAGAAGGATTGCTTTCATAGTTCCATTTTCGGATTCCGACGAAACACGAGGTATTTCTGGTCAAAAAGAAGATAATTTCGGCCGGGGAGAAACTCCTGTTGCTCGATCTCACCCGACACATCGAACTCGCGGTCCAGTTGATAGGGACCTTCCAAGAGTCCGGAGTGCCAACCTTTGATCCATTCGGCCTGATTCGGCCGCAAAACGACCCAAGTCGGCTCCATTTTCCTGATGATCGCCCCCCAGTCATCCAGAAAGACCTGCTTTCGTGCTTCGATCATCTCAGGCGATGTAAGCCCTGGAAAATCATACATTTTGAGCCCCGAGAAATAGCCGATATACCCCACTGGCTCGAGGAACACAGTCGCTCCTGCAGGAGATTCCGCCCTAAGGTATTCTCCTACCCTTCTCCTATTGCCATCTTCAACAATTCTCTGTTGAGCTCTCATCTGGATGGCCGTCCCCACAAATGATCCAAGCTGTATGACGACCACTCCCACCGATAGCCAACCTGCAAATCGCAACAACAACTCTTCACCTCCCTCAGGCTTTCCCGCCCCCCCAAATATCCTGCTTAAGCTCATCAACTGCTCCAGACCTTGTATCAGAATCAAAAATCCAAGAACCACCAAAGTTGGGAGGTACCATGCGAAACAGAAGGGAGAAAAGTAGCTGAGGTAGAAGTGTCCCCCGCAAAAAATGAAGGACAGCGCCCTCGCAAAGGGCCTGCCCAGTGGAAACAACCAGTAAAGGGCACAGAATCCGGCCAGTATGCGAAAAGGTTCGAGAATGACCCCATTCCAGCCGCCCAACGCAGCGTAACTGGGCCAGAAGGTCAGCTGGAAGGTGACATCCTGACTGACCGCCTTGAGCGGAAAAAAAAGAAAATGAAAGGGGTAATCTCCCCAAAAAAGCGGCTGTTCCGAGAGGCCTTTCGCTGTGACCGTGTGTGGAACCGGAGATCCGTAGTAGCTCCAAGCCCAAAGAAACCACGGAAGGTAAAGGCATGTTGTCACACCAGCTGCCTTGAACATCATAAGGACCCATTCCTTCCTTGTCCTAGAGACAAACCCGGGAGGATTGAACAAAAGGAAGGCAAGTCCCATCAAGGCGATGTAAATACAGCTGTCAGGCCGACTCCACATGAGCCCCGCCCAACCCATACCCAGTTTCAAATAAGACCGTTCACCCTCCTCCATCAACACCTTCAGCGTGTATGTCAGAAAAAACATGACAAAGGCGGTCTCCATCCCGTTGATGCTGAAATCAACAATCTTGGGATCAAAGGCGAAGAGTAAGAACAAAAGCAGCATGCCGCCACGGCTCAACTTCTGACTCCGGGCCAGATCCAAGAGCCAAAGAGCCGACCATCCAAGCAATCCTATGGAAATGAGGCGAAAAAGCCACAATGCCGCCTGATCCGAGGAGTTCCATACTGTTAGACTGCAGGCCGATGGCACCAGAACGCCCAAGGGCGAGGTGAAGGAATGCACCCGCTGGCCCTCTGTGTAAACCAGTCCTTTTCCTGTCGCGAGGTTCTTACTGGCCCTGTAGGTGATGTAATAGTCCTCCCAGACGTGGTCCGTATAAGCAGCGAAGCCCAAGGCAACCAGGAAGACACAGAGAAAAACAGCCTTCTTGCTCTCCAGCCAACGAGGGCAGCTCTTGA
Source organism: uncultured Verrucomicrobiota bacterium (assembly GCA_964554035.1). Classification (GTDB taxonomy): domain Bacteria; phylum Verrucomicrobiota; class Verrucomicrobiia; order Limisphaerales; family CAZKNW01; genus CAZKNW01. The sequence continues at coordinate 2,441 of CAZKNW010000394.1, read as the reverse complement.
GCAAGTCCTGTATCATGCTCTCCTTGCCCTCCTACGCCGACTGGACTCGGATTCGTCGCCTACATGAGCCCCCTGTCTCTCCCTCGCAAGACGGCACTGCTTCTGTCTTTCCCTGGCCGAAGCCAGTCTTTCATCATTCAAGGTACCGAAGCAACGTGGGCAACTGACCCCTTCCTCGTATTCTGGAGCCTTTCGATCTTCCGCTGAAACGGGATGCTGGCAGGAATAGCACATCCCATACTCGCCTGGAACCATTCCGTGGGTAACCGAAACACGGTCATCAAAAACAAAGCACTCCCCCTTCCACCTGCTTTCCTTTTGAGGAACCTCCTCAAGATACTTCAGAATCCCTCCCTTCAAATGGTAAACTTCCTTGAATCCCTGCTTCAACATGTAGGCGGTCGCCTTCTCGCAACGGATTCCCCCCGTGCAGAACATCGCCACCTTCCTGTGCTTGGTCGGATCCAGATTCTTCTCCACATAACCGGGGAATTCGGAAAACACCTTGGTTCCCGGATCCAGCGCATTCTCGAACGTCCCCATCTCAAACTCGTAATCATTCCTGGTGTCCACCAGCACTACGTCCGGATCCGATATCAAATGGTTCCAGTCCGACGGTTCGACATGCTGCCCGACGCACTCGTTGGGATCGATCCCCTCCACCTTCATGGTGACGATCTCCTTCTTGAGCCTGATCTTCAACCTGTGAAATGCCTGTTCCGCGAAGAAGCTCTCCTTCCATTCGATTCCCGAGAAGCGCTTGTCCGCCAAAATGAATGCCTTGAGGGCATCAATCCCCTGCCGGCTTCCTGAAACCGTCCCGTTCAAGCCCTCCGAGGCCAGAAGCAATGTCCCCTTGATACCCTCCCGTTGGCACAGTGCCGTCAGTGGTTCCTGCCAAGCCTGATGGTCTTCGAACGGCGCAAAACAATAGAGCGCTGCGACCACGAACTCATCGATCCCTTCCGATTTCATGATACAGATTTGCGATTCATCGATCCCCGATATGAAACTGGGCAACGACCGGGCGATGATCTGAAGCCAGAGCCCAATTGGCAACCGCATAGACGTAGCAACCCGATGGGTTAATCTCACGGGCCATTTCCTTGCTCACCATGATGTAATCGATCCTTTGGTAGCTGTCATCCCTGCCGTAAAAATAGGTCCAGGTCACATGAGGCGGATCGTATCGCGGATTGGAAGCCGGTATTGAATCTCCGTTCCGCTCTGCAGGCCGCAGGTCGATCAGGCCTCCCTTTCCACTTCCCTTGACCTCCCGAACAGGGCGTGCGCTCTTCAGGTCGTTGAAATCACCCAGAACCATGAGGTTCTCCTGCCCCGAACGAGCAAGACGGTCTTCAACGATTTTTCGCACAATCCTCGCCTCTTCAAGCCTCATATCGGCTTCATCCGCGATCCCGATGGGGCGACGAGATTTGAGGTGGCAGTTCAACAAAGTAAACCGATACCTTCCCTCCACCTCGATCTCCAAATCGCAGAGTCCCCGCGACATGTGGAGCCTCCTCCCTCCAACCAGATAGGACAGATTCTCATGCCTGTGTTCCCGGACGATGGGATAGCGACTCAGGACCGCAAGAAAGATGTTGGTATCCCAACCCTTGGTATGGACCCAATACGGATACTCGAGACCTTCCTTGGCCAGGGAGGATCTAAGCTCCAACAAGGCACTTTCCCTGCCCATCTCCTGGAAAGCCACCACATCAGCTTCAATCGCAAGGAGATTTGCCCTTATCGCAGCCCTTTCTTCATCGGGTTTCACCTTTCGCCCCGAAACCGGAGCATCCAGATAGTTCTCAACATTGTAGGTACAGACCGTCAGAAGGTCTGCGCCTGAACCCGGGAGGACTCCCGAGAGCAAAACACCCCAAAAGAGGATTACCTTAAACCATCCTTGCATGACCCCATATTGGGAGATTGGTCCTCAAATGTCGAAATCTCTATCCTTTGCGAACCCGGGTGTTGGATAATGGCTTCATGTCCAAGGTCCCCCCATTCGACTCCCTCCTCGATCGCTATTTTTCTTCAAGATTGAGGGACAACCCAGTGGAAGCCCTCCGTGCAGGAATGTCCAGCGGTGAAGGCAAGCTGCACCAACCGTCCGCGTCATTTCTCAAAGACCAGCAGAAAAAGCGAGTTAAGCTGCTTGAGGACCTCGATTCCATTCCACCTTCCACGCTGGAGAACGAACAACACCTCGATCGACTCGCCGTTCGAAGTCTCTTGTCAAAGGAATCTTTCAATTTCAAACAGGAACGTTGCCGTAAGGATCCCGACGCCGTCGAGTTGGTCCTCGATCTTCTACTTCATGAGCTAATGAGGGGAGAGGACGAGCCTAAACGGGCTTCAAGGAACCTAGATCGTCTTCTCAAAGTCATCCCCTCCCACATGGCCGCAGCCGCACGACTCGTCACTCATCCTGA
>CAZKNW010000393.1:0-4257 GCA_964554035.1 uncultured Verrucomicrobiota bacterium | reverse complement strand
CCCATGATCTGGTCGCCTTCGATGGCTTCCACCTCCAGCCAGACAAACTCGGTGTTTCCTGCTGAAGTGACCGGTGCCTTGATGCCAAACCACTGTCCCTCCCTTCGGTTTTCAAACGCCTCCCGGAATTCAGGAAAGGTTTCACGAGCTTCGGCCACCGCGGCCTTCATCCGCTCATCGTCGTCACTGATCTGGACCACGGGCATCGGCGTGGTTTCCATGAGTCCCTGGATAGCCTCTTCGGAACGCAGCTTCTCCAGCATCTCGGCGTCGTAGGGAAAGAAGTGGTTCTTGTCCGGTATGAAGATCGCCAGGCTGTTGGACTCGGCATAGTCGGCCAGCTCGGCCAGCAGCTTCCCGATGAAGGCATAGAGATCGAGAAGATGTTCCTCGGACTCCGCCTCGCCCATGAAGTCGACCGCCACCCAGCCTTCATGGTCGCGGATGGCATGGGAGGCACGCAGCTCGCGGACCTCCTCCGCAGCCGATTCCTTGTCCTCCATGTAGGGCTCCGAATGATCATGCACCATGAACATGCCCTTCTCACAGCCCACCATGTAGAGTGGTGAACGCCCACCGATGAAGGTCACGCCCTCCTCCGCCTTCGGAAACTTGGATTCGGGATCCTGCTCGTCCTCGGCGATCTCGATCGTCGTTATTTCCTCACCAAGAACCTTCCCAAACAGTTCCTTCAGCAACTCGACATCCGCGTACATCGGCTTGGAGAGGAGGAGGACCATGGAGATCAGGGGCTCGTCCTCATCCCTGCTTCGGACCTTCAGCAGGGCCCAGATACCAGCGACTCCAAGGAAACACCCGATACCAGCAAGCACTGGACTTGTCTTGAAGGCCCCGACCGAAAGGAAGACCAGCCCGGCAACACCCACGCCACAGAGCAGCCTTCCCCAGGTCCTCCCCTTGAAGAAGAGGATCATGCCTGCGAGGTAGGATCCGCCCGCACCTGCCATGAGCCAGTCCTGTCCGAGCAGGCCCTTCACCAGTCCAACCAGAGACAAGATCACCAGCACCAGGACCAGCACCGGCCGGAAAAGGACCTTGATGATGTCCATTACAGAGCCCCGTCCTTCCCGATCCGATACAGCTGTGTTTCCGTTCTGATGATGAAATCCGAGCCAACGACGGCATAGGAGGCAAAAGTCTTCTCACCGAGGTCATTCCGGCTGAGAACCTCAAACTCCTTCCCGGCCTTGATGACGATCCCCTCACCCTGCTCACTCTGGAAATAGACCCTGCCCTCTCCATAAAGCGGAGATGCCGAGTAGTTGCCACCAAGTCGCTCGCTCCAGTGAACATCACCTGTGTGGGCATCCAGGCAGCTTGCGATACCTCCATCGGAAACCATGTAAAGTTCATTACCCACCTGGAGCAAAGAGGGTGTGTGAGGTGCGCTTCTCTTGTTGATCCAGGCAACGTGGCTGTTGGTGACATCCCCCTTTCCATCCACTCGTATGGCCAGGACGTTGGGTTTGTTGTAACCCGTCGCGATGAAGATCATGCCGTGGCCATAAACCGGGCGGGGAATGACCGAATAACCCTGATCATAATCCGCCTCCCAGATCTCACGACCGGTCGCCGGATCCAGCGCACTGACCTCTCCACTGCCACAGGTGATGACCTGCTGCTTCCCAGCTACCTCGATCGTGAGCGGCGTGGAAAAGGAGAACTTCCGGGTCGCATTCGAGTCACGCTCATGGGTCCAGAGCACCTTGCCCGTATCCTTGTGCAAGGCCACCACGTTGGGGTTGTCCTTGCCGTCCCTACTGAAGATCAACGCGTCTCCAACCAGTTCCGGGGAGCCCCCGTTACCATGGACTGGCGAATAATCCAGATCCTGGTTCTTCCAGACCAGCTTGCCCGAGGTATCCACGCATGCCGTTCCCATGTGCCCGAAATGAACATAGACCTTGCCGTCCCTCACAATCGGGGTCGGACTGGCGAAGCCGTTCTTCTTGTGCTTCTTGGTCGCATGTTCCGTCTTCAACTTGAAGACACGGTGATTGAAGAGCATCACGCCGGTCTTCACATCATAGCAGAGGATCCGCGGATCCAGTTCTCCCTCACCGTCGACGTTCATCGCCGAGGTCATGAAGATCTTGCCGTCCGCCACCACGGGCGATGACCAGCCAGCGCCGGGAACGGGCTTTTTCCAGACAACATTCTTTTCGGTGTCCCAACTGACAGGTAGCCCAGACTGCTCAGTATGCCCCTGTTTGCCAGGACCGCGAAACTCAGGCCAGTCCCCGGCGTTTGCGGAGACACCCAGGGCCAGAAGGGAAAGGACAAAAACGACTTTGGATTTCATGGATATTACTTGGAATCGATACGGTAAAGATGGGTCGTGGAACGCAGAAAAAGGGACGAGCCACTGATGGCCGGCGATGCCATGAAGCCATCCTCAAGCTTGTTGACGGACAGGACCTTGAATTCGCGCGAGGCCTCCACGACGGATGTCTCACCCGCCTCGTTGCAGAAGTAGATCCTGCCCTCGCCGTATACAGGTGAAGCGGAGAAGTTGCCTCCGATGCGCTCCTTCCAGATCTCCTCTCCCGTTGCGGCATCCCGACAGGTGCCAATCCCACCGTCATCCACCATGTAGAGCGTTCCCCCCACCAGGATCATCGATGGCTTCTTGGGAACACCCCGCTTCTCGGTCCAGACAGCATTCTCCGCGGTGATGGTTCCCTTGAGGTCCCTTGGCAACGCCCAGAGCTGCCCTCTCGGAAAACCGGTGCTCAAATAGATACGGTCCTTGTCGACCACCGGCCGGGTGCTCCCGCTGTGACTGGTCTTTTCCTCGACGCGCCAGATCTCCTTGCCGGTCCCGGCGTCATATCCGTAGGTGGCCTTGGCGGCAATGCTTACGAGCACCGGCGTCTTGTTCACCCAGATGATCTGTGGCGTGGCATAGGCCTTGCGAAGGTCCCCGTCTCCCTTGATCGAACCATCCGGCTCAATGTCGTCCCACTCCACGCTCCTCTTCGTCTTCCAGACCGTTTTGCCCGTCTTCTTGTTCAGCGCCACCACATATTGAACGTCGGCTCCGTCGAAGTGCATGATCAGGAGGTCCTTGAAGAGAATCGGGGAGGATCCCGAACCCCGCCAGTGGTCACACTCGAGATCACGCCGTGTCCAGACCGTCTCAAAGGTCCTGGTATCGATACAGGCCGTCCCGGGAGATCCGAAGGTCAGGTAGACAAAGCCTTCCTCAATCACTGGCGAAGGGGAGGCATAGCTGTTGAACTTGTGGGCGAACTGCGGCTCCTCCACGTGGAAGAGCTTCTTGTCGAAGAGAACCTTCCCGGACTCCTTGTCGACACAGATTCCCGAAAGCTCCTTTCCATCCGGCGTCGCCGTCGTCAACCAGACCTGGTTGCCCCAGATCACCGGCGAGCACCAGCCCCTCCCGTGAATGGGCGTCTTCCAGGTGACGTTGGAGTCCTCGCTCCACTTGACAGGAAGATTCCTGGAACTGGATTCGCCATCCCCTCTTGCCCCCCGAAACTGGGGCCAGTTTTCATTGGCAAACGCTGAGGACACTCCCAGCAGTAGAAGCAGGCAAACGAATCGGTTCATGGAATCAGGACGTTACCCGCAGACGCCACAGGGGTGAAGCCCGGAAATCAGCGTCCCTGCTGCAGCCTGGCAAGCTCCTCCACCTTGACCAGATAGTCGGCCACATTCTCCCTTGGACGTATCACAAGGGAATCCTTCAAGAGCGGAATCGCCTTTGCATAGGCGCCCTGCAAGACCAGCAACTGGGCCCTTTCGACAAGGGCGTCCGGCTCAAACTCCTCGATCTGCTCCGCCCGCTTCAGGAAATCATCCGCCTCGATGAAGTTCTTCCCGCGACTCAGTAGCGAAGCCAGCATGAGAAGCGCCCTCCCCTCCATTGGCCGTTCCTTGACGAGGGCCCGAAGAAGCGCTTCGGCCTCCTGGTCCCTGCCCTCAGCCATCGCCATGCGCGCCTGAAGGCGCCGCAACTGCGCCTCTTCCGAAGGCGTGAGTGATTCCTTCTTCTTCTGGACCCCCCCAACCAACTGAGCGGCCTCGGCCGACTGGTCCGCGCCGAAGAGGGACTCGGCAGCACGCAGCACCCGATCCATGGGGGCATCTTCCGTCCCCAACAGCTCCAGATAGACCCTCGAAGCAGGAACCGGCAGTCCTTGATTCAGGTAGATGTCCCCCAGATTGGCCAGCACGGCAGGAACGACTTCGCCCCTCCGTCTGGCCAGTTCA
>CAZKNW010000392.1:0-4272 GCA_964554035.1 uncultured Verrucomicrobiota bacterium | reverse complement strand
CGCATCTGACGTGGGACACCTTCGGCGATGCGACCTTACCAATTAGGTAGGGTCCTCTTGCCAAGAGGACCCACTTCAATCCCTTCGGGTTTCCTTGGGCATTTGGGTCCTTGGGTGTTTTGGGTATTTAAGCATTTCCCCACTTGGGTATTTGGGTCCTCCCCTCCCCTCCGCTATCCTTTCCCCGTCCATGCGGGATACCACGACTGACATCGCGATCATCGGAGCCGGAGCGGCAGGTTACTTTGCTGCGATCCATGCTGCGGAGGCGGCTCCCGACGCCAGGGTCGTGATCCTGGAAAAGGGTCGTGAGGTCCTTTCCAAGGTCAGGATTTCAGGCGGCGGCCGGTGCAATGTGACGCACGCCTGCTTTGAGCCATCGGAACTGATCAAGCGCTACCCGCGCGGCGCCAAGGAACTCCGTGGCCCCTTCCATCAGTGGCAGCCGTCCAACACCATCGAATGGTTTGAAAGCCGGGGCGTGAAACTGAAGACCGAGGAGGACGGACGCATGTTTCCCACCACCGACAGTTCGGAAAGCATCATCGATTGCCTGACCCGGGAGGCTGATCGTCATCGGGTCCAAGTGGTGCGGCAGGTTCAGGTGAATGAAATCACGAAGAAGGACGAGGGCTTCGAGCTGACACTTCAGGACGGCAACCGCATCCGGGCAGGCAGGCTCCTGATCGCGACGGGAGGCATGAAGCCTGGCAAGCTGCTCGATTCCTTCCAGGCCCTCGGACATACCATCACTCCGCTGGCTCCTTCCCTCTTCACCTTTCACATCAAGGATCCGGTCGTCCAGGATTTGCAGGGATTGGCCACCGAGATCCTTGCATCCATCCCGGACGCAAAGCTCGAGGCGACAGGCCCCGCCCTGATCACCCACTGGGGACTCAGTGGACCGGCGATCCTCCGGTTGTCGGCGTGGGGTGCCCGATGGATCCAGGAGCGAGGCTACAGGTTCGATGTCGTGATCAACTGGACCGGGGGTGTTTCCCTGCAGGATGTGATGTCGGACTTCAAGAGAAGGAAGCAGGAGGAGGGCAAGCGACAGATCCACAACCGCCCCCTCTTCAACCTGCCAAGACGCCTCTGGGAAAGGCTTCTGGACGTTGCCGGGATTGCGGACACCCTGACCTGGGCACAGGCCTCCGGCGAACACCTCAAATCACTGGCGACCCGACTGGCCGAATGCCGCCTTGAGGTGAATGGTAAGACCATGAACAAGGAGGAGTTCGTCACCTGCGGCGGGATTTCATTGAAGGAGGTTCACTTCAAGACCATGGAGAGCAGGATCGTTCCCAGGCTGCATTTCGCAGGTGAAGTCCTCGACATCGACGGCATCACAGGGGGCTTCAACTTCCAGGCGGCTTGGACCACGGGAAGGACCGCCGGACTGGCGATGGCGGATGGGCTGAAAGCCTGACCGATCGGCACCGTCCTCTGGGGGGCTCCCCTGACCTGATCCCAAAAACTGGAGGGACGAGTTCCCACGAGTCCCACTTCAATACCCCGAAGGGGTGACACAATAGTCCACCTTGGCTATCGCGAACACCTTTGGCTCATTCTGCCTTGCTCTGAGATTGGGGACACGCAGGAGCTTGTCCCTCCATAAGATATCATGGAATTGGAGGGAGAAGTTCCCTCACTTCGTTGCTTCAATGCTGAAAAATGAGGGCCTTACCATTCGAATCCCAGTAGCAGCTCCATGCCATCCAGAAGCACTCGAACTTCACGGTGTTATGTGTCAGCAGTTGGGACCGCCCCCCTTTTTTGGCTCCCTTTACGATCAAAGTCCAACGCGCTTATCCAGAAAGCTCTTTAGCGAATCCTCTAGCTCAAAAATCCCGAAATCAAAATCGTAGTAATAGATCTTCCCAAAATTCGCGCGGCCTTCACCAATGCAAATCAGATTATCGCCTAGGGTGTGCATTAGAGGAAGCACGTTATGTTCCCTAAGAATAATGTTCACATTTCGACTAATTTCTTCCCATTCTGATTCCTCGAAGACTTCAGAAACCTGAAGTGCCGAATCTGGGATAGATGTGCCTAACTCTGAATCCTTATCGAACATTATCACGCACCCTAACACCGATCGGGTCTTTAGGAGTTTAAGTGCTTTCGAAACAAATTCTGGAACCATAACGGAGTCGGTTCTCCTTAATAACATTCTTCACTTCTGATAACTTCTGAATCTGGCGAATACCGGGTGGCCCCCATTCCCCCAACCATTGATGGCTTGGTCCCAATATCTTGTTTTCGATTCCTCATCACATTCATGAATTGAATCACGCCGATCCTTCCCAGGTTTGCCAGTTCCAAATCAGATACCTGACTCAGTCCGTAAGTGCCGTCATTAAGTTCGCGTTCGTCCCTTCAGGACGAGATTCCCTTTTGGGTTTTGGGATCCCTGGGCTCCATTTCATTTCGCACCGGGGCTACACGCGTTGTCCGCTCCGCGGCCGGGGTGATGAATCATAAAAGGCATCCTTACAGGTCAGACTCTTCTTGCTACAGCATAAAGCAGCGTGTCTCCGACAGGTTCTGGAGTGCGGCTTGTTTACCCATTTCCAAAGTCGGTATGCATCGGATATATGAGCTAAACTCTTTGATCAATCCGCATCGCTCTTTGCCAGGCGTTTGGCGGGAAGCGGGACCGGATTGCGGAGCAGCTTGTAGATCCATGCCTCCAACGGACGGATGGGCTCCATCATGCGGTAGACCGGTGAATAGATCAGGCGAAGGCGCACCACCGATAGGAACATCACCAGCGAGGTCCTGAAATACTGAACCTTGGTGCCGACCACGTCCGTCCAGTCGATGGGATACTCCACGATCTTTCCTCCGGCTCGATGGATCAGGTAAAGGAGGTTGATGTCGAAGGCCATGTCCGCGGTCAGGAGGCCTTCGTGGATTTCCTCCACCACTTCTCGTCGCATGACCTTGGCACCGCATTGGGTGTCGGCAATGTCCATATGGAAAAGCGTCTGAACGATCGCGTGAAAGACTCGGCTGGCGAAAAGGCGGTTGCTTGGCTGGGACTGGTGGATGACCGAACCGGTCACCCGCCTCGATCCGATGACACAATCGCAATGGTCCCCACAGCGACGCGCCAACTTGAGGAAAGATTCCGGACCCGTGGCGCCATCGGCGTCGATGAAGCCGATCAGTTCCCTTTCCGAAGCCAGCTTCAGTCCCTCGATCAATGCCCCGCCCTTGCCGATCGGTGCCTTGTATTCGATGCCCTCGATCTCGGGAAACTTCACCGCGGCCTCCAGCACCAGTTCCATGGTCCGGTCGCGACTGCCATTCACCACGACAACAATGCGGAACTCGGCCTTGTAGTGCTTTCGAAAGAAGTGGACGTATTCCTCAAGTACGGGAGGAAGGCGGTCCTCCTCGTTGTAGGCGGGGATCAGGATGGTAAGGCTGCGATCAGACACGACGTTCGGCCCGGGGGAAGGATGCCGACTATTCCTCGTCGAAGTTCCGCTTGAAGAGATCCTCAAGCTGGTCGAGCGCCTCGGCGGAATCCGCTCCATCGGCTTCCACCGTCAGGGTGCAACCGGGACCGGCCGCCAGCATCATCAGACCCATGATGCTCTTGCCATTGACCTTCTCCCCGTCCTTCTCGACGAAGACCTCACAGTCAAACTGGCTGGCGATCTTGACGAACATGGCGGCGGGACGGGCATGAATGCCCAGCTTGTTCATGACGGTCATGTCCCGTGTCACTGCTTTCCCTGAATTGCCTGCCTGCGTCAAATCGCTCATAGGTAGAGGGAAAGTCTAGGGCCGCAAACCGTTCAAAACCAGAGAAAATCAACGGGTCTCCAGGAAGCGTTTCACCTTCCGCTGAGCCGAGGTGAAGGGCATGTCCTCCAGCTGCTCCAGGGTATGCCAACCCCAGCTGGATGCCGCGTCAGCCAGGGCCTCTTCACTGACAGTCTTCGTTTTCTGCAACTCAAACACCTTCAAGAGGTTTCGATAACGGGTAATGGAGAATCTGACCTCCAGGACAGGCTCTCCAAGGGGCCCTTTCACCCCCAGCCAATCGGCCATTTTGCCTGCCGTTTCCCCCTCCGTTCCCACCTCGATGTTCGGGAATTCCCAGAATCCTCCATTGACCGCATCTCCCGCACGTTGCCGGACAAAGACCTTCTTTCCCTTCCAGACGACCACCCCTGCATAGAGCCTTTCCGTGGCCTCCGCACGTTTCGCCGTCTCCGCAAACCGGTCAGCCATTCCCTTCCGCTGGGCGTCACAGAA
>CAZKNW010000391.1:0-4277 GCA_964554035.1 uncultured Verrucomicrobiota bacterium | reverse complement strand
GTCCTTGAGGCTCTCTGGCACATCGCCAGCCACAATCCTTCTTGCAAGCCCCTCGGCGATGGCCGTCTTGCCGACGCCCGGTTCACCGATGAGGACCGGGTTGTTCTTGCGACGACGTGACAGGACCTGGATGGCCCTGCGGATCTCATTGTCACGACCGATGACAGGGTCGAGCTTGTTCTGTCGGGCAAGGGCCGTCAGGTCCCGTCCATACTTCTCAAGTGCATCATAAGACTGCTCGGGAGTGGCACTGGTCACCCTTTGCCCGCCGCGGAAGTCCTTGAGTTCCTTCTTGAAGCTTCCCTTGCGAAGCTCGACGGCCTGGCAGGCCCTGCCAAAACCCGTTGAGGCATTTTCCTCCATGAACGCAAGGAACAGGTGTTCCACACTGACATACTCGTCCTTCATCTGCCGGGCTTCGGCCTGAGCCGCTGCAAGCGCCTTCTTGAGGCGTTGGGTGATGTAGGTATTGGTGTCGGTTTGGTCGCCTCCACTCACCTTGGGAAGCTTGTCCAGTTCTTCGCGGATCTTCTGGGTGAAGAGGCTGGTGGCCACCTGGCACTTCTCGATGATGCGGGGAATCAATCCCTCATCCTGCTCGAGCAGCGCCAAAGCCACGTGCTCCACATCCACCGCCTGATGCTGATTCTGAAGGGAAAGGGTCTGCGCCTCCTCGAGCGCTTCCTGTGCCTTCTGTGTAAATTTGCTGATGTCCATTTTCGTTCGCCTTTTTTTATAAGATTTCTGAGTCGATGCCATCTACCCAGCATGGGGGATACCAAGGCGAAGGTCCGGAAACCGGCAGGAAGAGAGCGTAAAAATGCCCAATAATCAGCTACTTACAGAAGCAATCGAACAGAAAGGGACTTTATGGCACACTTACCAAGGCGCCACAATAAGGGTCATAAAGACACAACTTAATTAGAAATCCAAAGGTCCAGCCATGGACTCGCCGTCCATTTCATAGATCCCGACGAGGTAACCATTCTCGTAGATCTCCCCTACCTTGAGCGTTCCATACATGGTCACGGCCACATCGTTCACGTGTTTGATGCCCTGATTGGTCATCCGGACACTGACCCATTCATTGATCTTGGGAACCGTTCCGAAGCAGCACATTGATTGATCGCGCATCATCAGGAGCTCGGTGACGAGCCCATCCTCCACCTTGAGGGGCAACATGAAGCCCTCAAGAGCTACCCGCTTCTTGTTGAGCTTTTTGACGTGTTCCGGAATCTGATCCTTCTCCGGTTTGGGATCTACGACTTCACCCACTTCATTCGTCAAGACCACCGGATCATCGGGAACCTCATATTCAAAGGAGGCAAGGCGATCAAAAGTCACGAGGGCGAAACCGTTCTTGTCGAAGCTGACGGGATCATTGCTGAAGGCAGGCTTCGAATCCGGTTCCTCGGCCTTGAAAACGCCGATGGCACCACTTGTCTCCATCGCCACCTTTTCGACTTTCGAAGAGAGATCACCAGAGGCCTCCGTCCCCGACGTGGCCGGAGAATCCAATTCGGCAGCCTCAGGGGGATTTCCGGTTTCCGACAAGACAGGTAGGTCCCCTGCCATTTCCCTAGTTTCCGGATTCCTTGCGTCCTGATTCCCACCAGCCGGTTCCTCGAATTTCTTGATGAGGTCACCCTCATTCTCCGTCGGTGCATCGACCACCACCGGTGCTTTCGGTTCCTCAGAACAACCATAGACAAGAAGGCTCAGCACGAGCAGAAGGGAAAAGGAGGGCTTTAGAAAGGGAATGGTTTTGCTGAACATAACAGGTCCTTAGGCAGATTGGAGCGGCCTTTGTTCAAAGACCATGCACCAGCGTGCTTTATTCACAAGGTTCAATCGCGGACTGCCTCAAGGCATGATCCACGAGAACGAGCGCCGTCATCGCTTCGACCATCGGCACCGCACGGGGCAACACACAGGGATCATGGCGTCCACGTCCCTTCAGGGTCGTGTTCTTGAAATTCGTGCTCACCGTGTCCTGCTCGTGCATGACCGTGGCCACAGGCTTGAAGGCAACGCGGAAATAGACGTCCTCACCGTTGGAAATTCCCCCTTGGACGCCACCTGAATCATTCTTGGTGGTCCTTACCTGCCCCCGGCGCATGCGGAAGGGATCGTTGTGTTCCAAACCGGTCATGTGGATTCCACCGAATCCGCTCCCAATCTCGAATCCCTTGGTGGCGGGCAGACTCAACATGGCTTTGGCCAGATCCGCCTCAAGTCGATCAAAAACGGGTTCCCCCCAACCGGCAGGCACCTTTCTGGCGACGCACTCGACGATGCCGCCCACGCTGTCGCCATTCTTTCTCATCTTCTCAATCAGGGCGATCATCCTGTCAGCTACCTCGACGTCGGGACAACGGACAATGTTGGACTCCACCTTCTTCAGGTTGACCTTGGAACGGTCGATCTCCGCAACGATGTCCTTCACCTGCTTCACGTAGGCAACGATCTCAACACCATATCGCTGCCTCAGGATCTTCCTGGCAATCGCGCCGGCGGCAACCCTTCCGATGGTCTCACGGGCACTGCTTCTTCCACCGCCCTGCCAGTTACGTGTTCCATACTTGGCATGGTAGGTGTAGTCCGCATGGGAGGGACGAAACTTCACCGCCATCTCCTCGTAGGCCGATGGGCGGGCATCCTTGTTGCGGACAAGCATCCCGATGGGAGAACCCAGTGTGCGCCCGTCAAAGACACCTGACATGATCTCGACGAGATCCGACTCCTTCCTCGGAGTCACGATCTTGGACTGGCCCGGGCGACGTCGGTCGAGGTCCGGCTGGATGTCCTTCTCAGAAAGCTCAAGCATGGGAGGACAACCGTCCACGACCACGCCGATTCCACCGCCATGGGATTCTCCCCATGTGGTGATGCGAAATAGATGTCCGAAGCTGTTGGGCACGTTTTGAATGCTTGGATCCAGCCGTCATCCCGACTGCTGGCAAACCGTGAGAATAGCGCCAGGGTCAGTCGTCGTCGAGGGTGATGAGGATCTCCCTTCCTCCCGAGCCGTTGTTGGGCCCCACGATCCCCCGGCGTTCGAGCTCATCCATGATACGGGCCGCACGTCCATAGCCGAGACGCAGCATGCGCTGGAGAATCGAGACACTGGCCTTCTTCTTGGAAACGATCACCTCGATGCACCGCTCGATCATCTCCTCATCCTCACTGCATTCCGGTTCATCCACGGTTGCCTTGGGGGCCCCGGAAAGCTGGCTGTGGATATCCACATCATAGCTGGGCTTGGCCTGATCCGCGATGAAGTCGACCATCGCCTGGATCTCCTCATCCGTGATCAGGGCTCCCTGCGAACGGATCAGCTTTGCGGAACCGGGAGGGAGGTAGAGCATGTCTCCTTTTCCAAGCAGCTTGTCCGCACCCATGGCATCGAGGATGGTCCTGGAGTCCACCTTGGCCGCGACTTGGAATGCGATGCGCGAAGGAATGTTGGCCTTGATGACGCCGGTGATGACATCAACGCTCGGGCGCTGCGTGGCCACGATGCAGTGGATGCCGGCTGCACGCGCCATCTGCGTGATACGGGCGATTTCCGTCTCCACCTCCTTGGCCGCCACCAGCATAAGGTCCGCCAGCTCGTCGATGATCACGACGATGTAACTCAGCTTCTCGGGAACGAGGATATCATCATCTTCCTCCTCAACCATCTTCTGGTCCAGTTCGACGGCGAAGCCCTCGTCATCCTTGTCGAGCGGCAGCTCAGGGTGATCCTTCTTCTTGGGGGCCTTCTGGACCCTTCCATTGAAGCCACTGATGTTTCTCACGCCGACCTTGGCAAAAATCTTGTAGCGCTTCTCCATCTCGTTGGTGACCCACTTGAGGGCCAGCACCACCTTCTTGGGGTCAGTCACCACAGGAACCACCAGGTGCGGAAGCACGTTGTACTGCTGCAGCTCCACCACCTTGGGATCAATCATCACGAAGCGGAGCTCATCGGGCCCGAACTTGTTCAGGAGCGACGCCACAATGGAGTTGATGCAGACCGATTTTCCGGATCCCGTGCTTCCTGCAATGAGCAGATGGGGCATGTCCGCCAGATCCGCGATGACCGGCTTGCCGTAGACATCCTTGCCGAGACCGAGCGGTATCTTGCCCTTGAAGTTCTTGAACTCCTTCGCCTCCAGCAGATCCCGCATCATGACCTTCGTCTTCACCTTGTTGGGAACCTCGATGCCAACGGAACTCTTGCCTGGAATGGGAGCAAGGATGTTCAGGCGCTCCGCCCTGAGGGCTGCAGACAG
>CAZKNW010000390.1:0-4278 GCA_964554035.1 uncultured Verrucomicrobiota bacterium | reverse complement strand
GGATCGAGGTCGATGATCTTCTGAAGCGTTTCTCCGATCTCGTCAGCCGTGCACCCACCCTTGGCCTGCATGGCAGCAAAGCAATCCAGCAACTTGACCTTTTCACCCCGGGAAAGGTGTGGACGGCTGAGCAGGAAATCGTATTGCCCCTTTGCCAGATCGAAATCGTGATAGAAGGTGATGTATAGGAACGCCAACCGGACGCGGGCATCCGTATCCCTTGGGTTGATCTCCACTTCCGTCTCCAGCCTGGCAATCTCCTCTTCCCGGTCCTCTGCACGGTCGCGTGTCGGGTCAGGACCGGACCTTGCCATCGAGGTCAATCCAAGGTCCCTGACATGGTGGGTGATGGCGACGGGTGCCCTGCTTTCTGAATTCGCCATGGCTTCCTCGGTGGGAAGCCGCGAGATTTTGGTCCGCGCCTTCTCGGAGAACAGGGTATTCGGAAAGGAATCTGCAATCTCCTCAAGGACGCGACGTGTCTGCACGACATCCTTGGCAACCGAAAGATACCAGCCCGCAAGGGCATTCCAGCAGGAGCAGAGCTGTCCCTCGGAAAGCTCGAGGGATTCATCCATGGTGCGAAGCCATTGCTCGGCGGCCGCCACATCCTTCTTGTCCTCGGCCAGGATCTCCGCCTTCAGGAAGTTCAGTTGGAAGTCCGCAGGGAAATCCTCCAGTTCGATATCGATCAATCCGAGTGCCTTGTCTGCGTTCCGAAAGCTCCTCGCATTCAGGATGGGCCCCATCAGCGGAACCCTTTCCGCCACCTCGTTTCCACCGTCCAGAATTCCTGTCAGCGGTGATATCAGCCAACCGATCACCGGCCTTGCCCAGATCATGGTCAGGCACAAAAGGACTGCCACCAGGATGAGAAGTCCCCCGATCGCAGCCAGGCTGGGTCCCTGCGAGAAAATGGGAATGAGATACCGAAAGAGGACAATCAGTAATATGCCGGTAAAGCCCAGCTTGAACCCGAGGCTGAGGTCCACCTCCCGGTCAGCCTTTTGTTCCCTCCGGAACCAGCTGAAGAGATAAACAATGAGACCCGCCACAATCACACCCATGGCGATGAGTTGGAAAAAGAGGGGCATTCCTGACGGTCCCCTATTTGGGCACAGCTGTCGACGGAAGTTTCACGACAATGGCCTACCGCTCACTACCAAAGGTCCTGCTCGCGGATCACCGCACGCGGGTCGTAGCCAACCTTCCGCATGTAGCCCTGCCACTCAGGCCCGTGGGAATCGATGCCGGTTCCGTAGCGATGATAGGCGACCAGATGCGCCGCCTCATGACAGAGAACTTCAAGAAGAAGCTCTTCCCTTCCTGGCTCAAGAAGGAGTCCGTGCAGTCGGATCTCATGGCTTGAAAGGTCACATTGACCGAGATCCCCATTCAGGTCCTCGGCAAAGACGACATCGACATCCCGAGCCAGACGGGAAAGCCCCCATTTGATCGACCACGAACTGAGCGACTCATGGATGCGCTCCAGAGACTGGACCAGGTGGGGATTCACTTGTCGCCCGTGATTTCCTTGAGCAGGCGCGTCAACTTGCGGCGAGCAGACCTCCGGGCCTTGTCATCCGAGTAGGCGAGCAGGATGTTCTTCTCCAGCTTGTCACCCTCTGCATCGTACAGCCTTCCGTCCTCATAGAGCTTGAACTGCTTGTCGCGGATGAAGACGTGACGGGAGAACTGGTCCTTGTCCCAGCCCGGACGAGGATCATAAAAGCAGTAGAAGTATTGCTTTGGGTTGGGATTCTTTCCTGTCAGCGCCTTGAAGAAGCTGACTCCATCAAGCTTGTGGGACTTGGGGAGAGGCTTGCCCGCGGCCTCCATCACGGTCGGGATGAAATCCGCTGAATCCACGATGTCCTCATTGAGTCCCTGCTTGATGGTGCCGGTCCACCTGGCGATCAGTGGAACGTGCGTCCCGGCATCCGTGGGTCGCCCCTTGCCGCCGGCCACCGGGCCGGCAACCGTCTTTGAGGTGATCTTCAGGTGCGTACCGTTGTCGCTGTAGAAAAGAATCAATGTGTCCTCGCCCATCCCAAGGGAATCCACCTTCTTCACGATCCGTCCAACACACTTGTCCATGTATTCCACCATGTCCTTGAAGTAGCGGGTATCCTCCTCCAGTCGGCGCGAGGGCTCCTTCCACTCCTCACTGTCCGGTGTCGGGACCATCGGCCAGTGGGGCAACGCCATGGGATAGTAGACGAAGAAAGGCTTCTTGCTCCCCTTCTGCTTCTCAAGGAATCCGTTGATGAAGTCGGTGAACAAGTCCGGCCCGTATTTGCCCTCGGTCTCCGGGACGCGCCTGCCATTCTCGAAGATCTCGGGATTGGCATACCTTGATCCCTTATCCTCGGTATGAAGTGTATGCCACATGCAATGCTCATCAAAACCGGAGTCCTCCACCTTCATGCCCCGCCCTCGGCGAAGCTCCGCACCCGGATAATCCGGCGGGTCATAGCTATGAAGCTGCCACTTGCCCGACATGCAGGTCGTGTAGCCGGCGTCCTGCATGTAATGCCCGATCGTCTTGGCCTCGGGGTCCATGATGCCGAAGGCTACCCAGTTGCGATGGTTGTAGAGTCCCGTCATCAACTGGATGCGGGTGTTGGTGCAAAGCGGCTGGGCATAGGCGTGGGTGAAGCGCATTCCTTGGTTGGCCAGCTTGTCGATCTGGGGCGTCTTGTAGCTCAGCCCACCGTAGGAACCGATGCCCTCGACACCGATGTCATCCGCCATGATGAGGATGATGTTGGGCTGCTTCGCCTGGAGTGACAGGCAGGAAAACAGCAGGACAAGTAGGCAAAGGCGGACAAGTTTCTTCATAGGGACGCACCAAACATCCGAACTCACCGCCTCCTTGAAAAGAACAAACGCCGGGCGGGAAGCTCCAATCCACGCCCGGATGAATTCTTGATCCGGGCGTTTCGTCTGTCAGTCTCTGGCGATCACCCTTGAATTGAAGAAGATGCATCGAATCCTCACATCGACCCTGCTTGCAGCCTCCTTTGCAGTCTCCAACACCTCCGCTCTCGACAAGACCGACAAGAGCCCGGATGCCGGCCTCAAGACCCTAAGCGGATCAGCCACATCTAAACAGGTGCCTTTCTACTCCGTCGAGGAAAGCCTGAAGATGTTCGAGCTGCCGGAAGGATACCGCCTTGAGCCGGTCCTTGTGGAACCCCAGATCAAGGAGCCCGTGGTCTGCGTCTTCGATGGCAATGGCAGAATGTATGTCGCCGAGATGAGGACCTACATGCAGGACATCGATGGTTCCAACTCGCGGGCAGCCGTCAGCCGGGTATCCCGTCACGAGGACCGCGATGGCGACGGTGTCTTCGAGACCCACTCTGTCTACATCGACAACATGATCCTTCCCCGCATGCTGCTTTGTGTGGATGACGGGCTGATCGTCTCCGAGACCGACACCAACGATCTCTACCTCTACCATGACAAGGACGGTGACGGTGTGGCGGACTCCAAGGAAATGATCTTCCAGGGAGGCAAGCGGGGAGGCAACCTGGAACACCAACCCAGCGGATTGATCTGGTCACTGGACAACTGGATCTACTCCACCTACAACGCCCAACGCTATCGGTATCAGAACGGAAAGATCCTCAAGGAGCGCACGGCTCCCAATGGAGGACAATGGGGCCTCACCCAGGATGTCTACGGCAAGGTCTGGTATGTGAATGCCGGCGGTGAAAAGGGGCCCGTGAACTTCCAGACACCGATCGTCTACGGCGCCTTCAACATCAACAACCAGTTTGAACCCGGATTCAAGGAGGTTTTCCCCCTCGTCCAGATTCCCGACGTCCAGGGTGGTGAACGACGCTTCCGCCCGGATGAACTGACCCTCAACCACTTTACCGCCACCTGCGGACAGGAAATCTTCCGGGGTGACCGCCTCCCCTCTGACCTCGTGGGAGACATCCTTTTTGCGGAACCGGTCGGACGCCTCATCCGGCGTGCGAAGGTGACCGTCAATGATGGCCTGACCTTCCTCAAGAACGCCTACGACAAGTCGGAGTTCATCCGGAGCCGTGATCCCAACTTCCGTCCGGTCAACATGGTCACCGGGCCCGATGGATGCCTCTACATTGTCGACATGTATCGCGGCATCATTCAGGAAGGCAACTGGGTGCGCGAGGGCTCCTACCTTCGAGAAGTCGTGAAGGAGTATGGCCTGCAGAACAACTTTGCCCGCGGACGCATCTATCGCCTCGGACACCAGGACTTCAAACCCGGCCCCCTTCCGAAAAT
>CAZKNW010000389.1:0-4286 GCA_964554035.1 uncultured Verrucomicrobiota bacterium | reverse complement strand
AACGTCATGACCCTCGGGGGCATCGCCCTGGCGGTGGGAACCGTGGTCGACGCCGGCATCGTGGTGGTGGAGAACATTGTCCGGCATCTCCAGAAAGGCAAAAGCAGTATGGAGGCAGCCAAGGTCGGCGCCGAGGAGGTGGCCACCCCGGTCCTGGCCGGCGTGATCACAACCCTGGCCATCTTCATCCCGGCGATCTTCCTCTCTGGAATGATCAAGTTCCTCTTCGAGCCGCTTTCCCTCGCCGCCGTCCTGACCATCGGCGCTTCCTACTTCATCGCAATGACGATCATTCCCGCCTTCTGTTCACGGATGCTGAAGCCCGGACAGAAGATGGCCGGACTGGAACAGGACGAGGACGCCGAGCCCACGGGAGCCATGGCCAGCCTGCTCAAGAAGGGCATCCAGGCCCGATACGCCGTCATTGCTGGTGCCGCCGCCCTTCTCTTCGTCTCCTTTGTCCTTTACCCCAAGCTGGGTGGAGAGCTCTTTCCGGATGTGGACGCAGGAGTCTTTGAACTGCGAGTGAAGACCACGCCCGGCCTCCGCCTCGAGGAAACCGAGAAACTGGTGATCCAGATCGAGGACACCATCAAGGAGCTGATCCCGGAGAACGAGATCGAGACCATCATGGCCAACATCGGCCTCCCGGCCGGCAAGGGTGCCGGCTTCTCCACCATCCTCAGCCCGAACAGCGGACCGGATTCCGCCTTCCTGACGGTCACACTTGTCCAGGGTGGACGCAGCACGAGCACCACCGAATATGTGGAACAACTCCGTGACACCCTTGCCGGACGTTTCCCTCAGGAACAGTTCCTGTTCGTGACGGGTGGCATCATCAATGCAGCCCTCAATGAAGGTGTCGCCGCACCCATCAATATCCAGGTCTCTGCTGGCACCACCGCGGCCACCAGGAAGGCCGGTGAAATGATCGTGGAAAGGGTGAAGCAGATCGAAGGCGCCGCCGACGTGCAGATCGCTCAGGCTCTCGACTATCCCCAGCTCGACATCCAGGTCGACCGGACACGCGCCGCCTATTTTGGAGTCACCCAGAAGGACATCGCTGAAAACGTGGTCACAGCACTTTCCTCCAGCGTCGGTTATGCACCCACCATCTGGGTGGACCCGGCTTCCGGCGTCGACTTCTTCATCGGGGTCCAATACGAGGACAACGAGGTCGATTCGCTCGATGAGCTTCGCAACCTGCCCATCTCCATCACCACCGAGGACGGGCCCACCACGATTCCGCTCTCCGAAGTCGCCGAGATCAGAAGGGTCAACATTCCCGGCGAGGTCGCCCACTATAACATCGCACGCGTTACCGACGTCTATGTGAACACGGAGGGACGTGACTTGAAATCGCTGGCGGACGAAGTCGAGGCAGCCGTCGCCGAAATGCAGTTCGATGCCGGCGTCAGCACAACCCTGCGGGGTCCTGTAACCAAGATGAAGGAAGGTGCCTCATCGCTGGGTTTTGGGCTGCTGACCGCAGCCGTCCTCGTCTACCTCGTCATGATGGCCCAGTTCCGCTCGGTTGTGGATCCCCTCATCATCATGCTGGCCGTCCCGCTGGGACTCACCGGCGTCATCGTCGTGCTCTTCGCCACGGGCACCCACATCAACATCCAATCGCTCATGGGAACACTCATGATGATTGGTGTGGTGGTGAACAACTCCATCCTTCTCGTCGACTATGCCAACCAACAACGTGCCAAGGGCGTTCCCTGCGACAAGGCCGCCTGGCAGGCCGCCTGCGTGAGACTGCGTCCTATCCTGATGACCGCCTTCGTTCTCGTGGCTTCCATGCTGCCACTGGCCCTGAACCTCGCCCCAGGGGGTGAGGCGATGGCCCCGCTTGCAAGGGCTCTGGTCGGAGGCATGCTCGTCTCCACCTTCCTGACCCTGTTCCTCGTTCCCAGTGTCTACAGCCTGGTGAAGAAGGACTACACCCCTGAGGTTGCCGCCTGAAACTGATTCCGATTCCATTCATGAAGCTCCAAGCCGCCATTCTTCTCATCCTCATCGGAACCTTGTCGCCCCTTGGCGCTGATCCAGCCGGCGCGATGAAGGTCGATCTGGAAACCGTCCTTCGACTTGCCTTGGCCGACAACCGCCAGATCGCCGCTGCCCGTGAAGCCGTTGAAGAAGCAAATGCCCAGCTGAAGCAGAGCCGCTACCTCTGGATCCCGGACCTGAGCGTCGGAGTCAGCTTTGAGCATCATGACGGCCCTCTCCAGGAAAGCAGCGGTCGTATCCGCCATGTCAGTCGTTCCTCGGTCGGAGCCGGAGCCGGAGTGAATGCAGTCGCCGCGGGCACCCCCGGCACCCCGGGACTGGCGCTGCACACCAGTATCGCCGATGCCTATTACGAGCCACTCGCCGCCAGGCAGAACCAGCAAGCCATGGAGGCAACCAATCAACTGGTGCGGGAAACCATCCTGCTCGATGTGGTGGAAGCCTACTTTGAACTCGTGAGGAACAGTGCCTCGCGTGCCATCCTGCAACAGTCCGTCAAGAATGCCGCTGAACTGGCCAAGCTCACCTCGGACTACGCCTCAAGTGGCGAAGGGCTGGAGTCCGATGCTGAACGCGCCAAGGTCGCACAACTGATCCAGCAGGGCCGCCTCGAAGTCGCCTCCGGTGACGTCGTCATCGCTTCCACCCGACTTGCCGCCCTGCTCCACCTGCCCTCTGATGTTCAACTCGTGCCGGCGGAGACCACACCCGCCCCCATCCGCTTTCCAGCAGAGGCACAACCACTTGATCAACTCGTGGCAGGCGCCCTCGGCAGCCGTCCCGAGGTAACCCGCGGTGATGCCCTCTCGAAGATGGCACAGACCCGCGTCAACCAGGCCACCAAGGGCCTGCTTTTTCCTCACCTCACCCTTGGAGCCAGCGCCGGGGGATTCGGCGGAGGCGTAGGTGGAGGCGTCGGCAACCTGAACGGTCGCACCGACCTGACAGCCTCGGTCTTCTGGCGGGTCGAGGGACTCGGGCTGGGAAGGAAGGAAATGATTCGTGAAAGGCGCTCCCAGCTCCGGCAGACGGAGCTTCAGCAGGAAGCCCTGCTCGATGCGATTGTCGCCGAGGTCAAGCAGGAGCACGCCATTGTGCAGAGCCGGAAGAGGCAACTGGAGATCACTTCACAAGCAGTGGAAAGTGCCAGAAAGTCCTTCGAACTGAACCGCAGCCGCATCTTCGAGCGGCAGGGGCTGCCCATCGAGGTCCTGCAGGCCATCCAGAGTTTGAGCGATGCCCACCTTCAGTATGTCGAGAGCGTCGCCGCCCACAACCAGGCCCAATACCGTCTGGCCCGTGCCGCCGGAGTCTGGAGCAGAGGCAAAGCCCTAGATGAATAATCCCCAGCGCCCAACGAGAGAAAGCGCCCTTCCCAAAGCGTCATACTTCAGGATCGCCGCCTCATCTTCAAATTTCCCTTGACCTTACCTTGACGGCCTACCACACGGCCGCTACCGTCCGCGACTATTTTGTGTGCATGAAACGCCACGAAATGACCTGAATTCTATGGCCACGAAGACCAAGAAATCCACGACAGCTAAGAAAACGACCCAAAGCTCAACTAAGAGCCCGGCTACCAAAGCCAAAAAGAAACCGGTAGCGGCACCGAAGACAAAAGCCGCACCCGCAAAGAAGAAGGCGCCTGCCAAGAAGGCACCCGCAGCCAAGGCAACCCCGAAGAAGAAGGCAGCAGCCACAAAGGCCGCTCCCAAGAAGAAGGCACCCGCAGCCAAGGCAAAGACGGCCTCGTCTGCCAAGAAGACCAGTGCCGTGAAGAAGAAGTCACCCGCGAAAAAGCCGGTGGCGAAGAAAGCGCCTGCCAAAAAGGCACCCGCCAAGAAGGCCGCCCCTAAGAAGGCACCCAAGGCGGAGAAGACCTCCACCAAATCCAAGAGCGAGGAAGCCGAAGAGGATTCCGACGAGGAGAAGGAGGAGAGTGAAGAGGATGAAGAGCAGACGATGGACGCAGGTCCGACCGCTGCCGATCTCGCCTCTGAGGACAGCAAGGACTCCGAGTCCAAGGAAGATGGTCCCTTCGATCTCAATGACAAGATCAAGGAACTCGTCCGTCTTGCACAGGAACAGGGCTACCTCACCTACAACGACATCAACGACGCACTGCCCGACAATGTCGTCAGCCCGGATGACCTCGATGAGGTCTACACCAAGCTGAGGAATCTCGAGGTCGAGATCGTTGACCAGGCGGAGGTGGATAGCGTCAAGCAACCGGAACCGGAGGAGGAGGACAAGAGCCGACTCGACATCTT
>CAZKNW010000388.1:0-4288 GCA_964554035.1 uncultured Verrucomicrobiota bacterium | reverse complement strand
CCTGATCGGCGCCCAGAAGGATGAAGTCGCCCTTGTCGGTCCTACCTCACTTGCCTTGAGCTACATCGCGGCCGGCCTGGAGTTTCGCCGGGGCGACAACATCGTCATCTATCAGGATGATTATCCGTCCAATGTCTATCCATGGATGGCCCTGGGCGAAATGGGTGTTGAGGTGCGCTACCTCAATGTCCGTGGTTTGGGGCGTATCACCAAGGCGGATGTGCTGGGACAGGTGGACGAGCAGACGAGACTGGTGGCACTGGCCTCCTGTCACTTTGCGACGGGATTCCGGATTGAGGTGGATGCCATTGGAAAGGCGCTGCATGAGCGGGGTGTCCTTTTCTGCCTGGATGCGATCCAGACGGTGGGAGCCTTTCCCACTTCGGTGGAACACGTGGACTTCCTGGCGGCGGATGCACACAAGTGGATGCTGGGGCCGTGTTCGGCGGGGATCCTGTATGTGCGAAAGGAGCTTCAGGACCAATTGAGCCCCTTGGTCTTCGGTTGGCACAACGTCCTGAGTCCGGATTTTGTGGCGAAGGATGAGATCGTGCTCCAGCCCAATGCCAAGCGTTATGAGGTGGGAAGTGCCAACCTACTTGGACTGGTTGGGATGCACGCCTCCTTGGAACTGCTCAATGAAATCGGCGTGGAATCTATTGCCAAGGAGCTTCTACGAAAACGGGCGTGGCTGGTCCCGGCACTTCAGGAGAAGGGATGGACCGTGCTGCATGCGGATGTCGCGGAATCCAACCAGGGTGGGATGATCGCGATCTGTCGTCCGGGCGAGGACCTGAAGGCACTGCATGCGAAACTGGAAGAGGCCCAAATCATGACCTCCCTGCGCTTTGATCGTGAAGGGAACCAATACCTCCGGCTATCTCCGCACTTCTACAACACGGACGAAGAGCTGAACCGGGCGCTTGAGTTGCTTTGACCTGAAGGTCATGACGGTTACTGCATGAAGGTAAGTGACGAGCGGGAGAGACTTTCCCTGAGCGCGTCCTGATCCCGGAATTCGGCTTCACCCTTTTCGTCATCACCATCCAGGTAGCTGATGAACTCGTAGGTGGAGGTCCCTGTGTCACTCCTCTTGAAATGGTCCTTCAGGATCTCCATGGCGGGCAGGGTCTTTCGCCCCATGACATCCACGAGCGGAAACTCGAGGCTACCGTCATAGGCACGGAAAACGAGCTCGGTGCAGACCAGTTTGTCGGAACTGAAGAAGTCGAAGTCGAAGTCATAGGGCTTTCCCAGGTGGGAAAAGGCCCGTGCGATCGCCTCCTTCTTTTGTTCGGTGGAAAGTCGCGGTCTCAGGACACAGACCGAATCCGCCTCGCCGACGGAGTGTTCAAGGCTGGTGAGAATAACCCCGGGGGCGAGGGCCTCGATGACGACGGTTGGATGATGATCTGATTCAAGGGATTTCCAATGGGGAGCGACCCTCCCGTCCTCATGCAGTCCCAGTTCCTGAAGCTGGCCCCGGCTTCCAATGTAGAGGGCGGCGTGGGGCCAGTAGCCGGGAAGAAAGGCGTTGGAAAGGACCCAGTTCCTTCGTTCGATGATGATATCACCCGGTTGAAGCTGGTTCCTGAGGTTCTCCACCTGCTGGTCGCTGATGAGGGTTTCACCTCCCTTGGATTCCCGGATCCTTGCCTTGCCGATCCAGTAGGAAACAAAGCTCTGCACCTCATAGACGACCGAGTCCTTCACGGCCTGGGATCCTGAGACGAGTGAGCCCAAGGGGGCATTGGAAAGACGGGGCAGGAGGCTGCGGATGGATTGATCGAAACGGGAGATGGACTCGTTGAAGGGGGTCGAGTCGGGGCCTCGTTCTTCCTTCTTCCATTCCTCCAGCTTGCCGAGAAGCCACTTGGAATAGAACTCGTTGTTCAGCTGTTCCCGGGTGGTGTCGTAGATGTCGCCGGGGATCTGCCAGACGGGTTCAGGTTCGTTGAGCTTCCGGATGGATTCCTGGGACTCACCGAAGAGCACCACCAGTTTCAGTGAGGCGTCGTAGAGGGCGGAGGCCGATGCCAGGAGAAGGGCCTGGCATCGTTCCCTGAGATCCTCCTCGGGAATCTCATCCGCCTTCTGGTAGCGCCAGAGAATGCGTGTCAGTGCGGTGCGGTAGTTGAGGTAACTCAGGAGGAGGGAACGGATGGCGTCGTTGTCCTCCTGGCGGAAGTAGCTGCGACGGTCTGCCATGAAGTCCCCACGGATCTCCATGGCCTGCGTTTCAAGATTCCCCAAGCCCTGGAGGACGGCGTTCAGTGTGGCTTCGTCCCTTTCGATCCAGATCTTTGTCTGCCCCTTCTCCCTTGAGAGGAAGTCGGGAGAGACCACGGCCAGTTCGGGGAGCCGACTGGTCTTGCGCGACTGGATGGACCACCAGGTCAGGCCCAGCATCAGAATCACGGCTGTCCATGCCATGCCTCGCCGGATCCAGAGAGCCCTTTCAGAGATGGGATGCTCCACGAGGGGAGGGATCTCCTTGCTTCGCTCATAATCCTTCAGTAGCCCTGCCAGGCGTTGGGTCATTCCTGAGTGCTTCTCCTTGAGCTGACCGACTTTCCCGGGGTTGGCGATGGTTGTCCATGCCTCCTTCCAGCGCCCCCCCAAACGCTTGAGCGAAGGCCACCAGTTCAGGGCATGGACACCCAGGAGCGGCATCAGCCAGACGGTCAGCCAGGAGATCCAGGGGAGCACCTTTCCAGAGACGATGAACCAGACGGCGACATGCCATGAGGTGTAAACAAGGAGACCGGCCAGCAGACGGTAGAGGGCGGTCGTGGTTCTTCCCGGTTCCTTCCATCGGGCCGCAAGGGTTCGGCCGATCAGGAATGGGATGAGATAGAAGACACTTCCGATGGCAGCCGACAGGCTTCCAAGGGCGATCTGGACCGAGCGGAACAGCAGACTTGGCAGGGCGATCAGTGGGTATTCTCGAAGAAAGGGGGAACGGCCATCGAAACCCGCTTCCGCCATCGAGTCATCCAGCCTCCCGAGATCGTCCACCACGCCCTTGGTCATTTCTGGATCTGTCTTGGCGTAATGGTTCATGGCATCCGCGATGCGCTTCCTTTGCCTCAGGGGAAGGATGCCGACGGTCAGTCCGGAGCGGGGAGGAGGGACAAGGCATTCCAGCTGGTTGAGGAA
This sequence comes from uncultured Verrucomicrobiota bacterium, assembly GCA_964554035.1. GTDB lineage: Bacteria > Verrucomicrobiota > Verrucomicrobiia > Limisphaerales > CAZKNW01 > CAZKNW01. Next base: position 1,129 of record CAZKNW010000388.1, on the reverse strand, counting down.
GGGTTCCCATTCCGTCTTGTCCAGATGGGTGGAGACCTCCTTGAGACCGTCTTCGATCCTCTCCGTGATGGCCCGGGCCGCCGCCTTTTCGTTTTCCGAGATCTGCTCCTCGAACCCAGCAAGTGCGATGGGTTTCCCGATGCGCACCCAGGCACGGGAGAGGAAGGTTTCCTTGTCCTCAAGGTTGATGCCGATCGGGACGATCTTGAGTCCCTTGGCACCCTTGGCGAAGGCGCTGACGGCGATGCGTGCGGTTCCGGACTTGATCTTGCCCAGTTGGAGCGTGTCGAGACTCTGGCCCTCGGGGAAGACGCCGAGACATCTTCCCTCGGCCAACACTTCGGCCGCGGTTTCCAGGGATTGCAGGTTGTCCCGTACCCTTGAACCGTCCTGAGCACGAAATGCCGGAATCATTCCCAGTGCCGACAGGGCCCTTCCGAAGATGGGTATGTCGAAGAGCGGAGCCTTGGCCAGAAAATGAACCGGGCGGCCCGCGGCCATGCCGACCATGACCGGGTCGATGATGGAGTTGGGATGATTGGCGACAAAAAGAAAAGGGCCCTCACCCTTGAGGTGCTCCCGGCCCTCAAACGTGGTCCTCGGGTAGTAGAGCCGGACGGCAGAGTGAACCAGGCCGCGGATGAGGACTGATGATATCCCTGACGGTGTGAATGTGTCGGGCATGGACTAAGGATGGGTTCGGATGAGTCGTGCTGATCTTTCAATGAATTCTCCCAGCCATGCAATGCGGCATTTGGAGGACGGGAGTCACATGCAGCTTGAATATCCGCAGGTGAAAGGCAGTCTTTCCCGCCTCATGAACCGCTTAATCGCACTGCTCGTCATCGTCCTTGCCTCCGGTCAATTGTTGGCCGGTGATCGGCCCAATGTCCTGTTCATCGCCGTGGATGACCTGCGCCCCGAGATTGCCAGCTTCGGCAGCGTCCAGATGGTGACGCCCAACCTGGACCGCTTGGCAGGGCGGAGCGTCCGATTCGAGCGTTCGTACTGCATGGTGCCGACCTGTGGTGCCTCACGGGCCAGCCTGATGTCCGGGATCCGGCCTGCAAAGAAGCGCTTTGTCTCCTACACGGCAAGGGTCGATCAGGATGCCCCTGGCACCCTGACG
>CAZKNW010000387.1:0-4299 GCA_964554035.1 uncultured Verrucomicrobiota bacterium | reverse complement strand
CCCGCAGGGCGAAGAAAGAAAAAATCTCTGTGTTCTCTGTGTCCTCTGTGGTGAAAGAAGCGTGTTTCATTTCTTTTGACAAAATTCGGGGAGCAAACTGCGATGGGTGGCGTCCAACGAATATGCCGCAACCGTTTTGGGACGGCGTTGTTGAACCACTCTTGCTGTCATGAACACCCGACTCTTTTCCTTCTATCTCCTTCTCCTGCTGGCCGTGCCCGCTTTTGCCGCGGACTTTGCCTCAATCCGTCCCGACGCTGAGCGGTTGTTTGAGGAGAAAAGCTACTCCCGGGCTCTGGAAGCCTACAAGAAGGTGAACCTCGAGGCCTTGGGTGAAGTGGAAAGGCGATGGGTGCAGTTTCGGCTGCTGGACTGCGAATGGCGGTCCCTTTCATCGACCCGACAACCCAACAACGCTCGCCTGAACGACCTGGTTGAGTTGCTCAATCGCGAGATCCGGGATCTGAGGGGAGAAGACCAGGACCGGGTCTGGACCGAGGTTCAGGAATCGCTAGGGGATTTTCACTGGTATCAAAGGCATCGTCGCAACTGGTATCAGGCATGGAGCCATTACCAGCAGGCCCTCGACTGGTGGGCGGGTTCCCCGGATCTCGATCTGGCGAGGGAGCGCTACATCGACATGGTCAGGAAGGTGGCGAATCCCTTGGAACCAGGTCGCTACTACCACTACGGCTACCTCGGCAATTACCTTCCCATCGAGGTCATCAAAAATTTCCAGGAGATTGCCCAGGCCGATGAAGACCGCGCCCTTGGGCATTTCATGGCCGGAACGACCCTGATGAGAAGTGGAGGAGGCTGGCGTGAAATGAAGCGTGTGCCGGAGGAGTTCGAGAAGGCGCTCGCCCTCGGGAAGGGTACCGATTGGTATGACAACGCCCTCTACTCACTCGCCCAGTGGATGGAGCGTTCCGGGCGTGTTGAAGTGGATGAGAAGCGGGGAACCTGGTCCTGGAAGCCTGATTATGTGAAGGCCCTGGCGCTGTATCGCCGGCTCACCAGCGAGTTCAAGGAGGGCGAGTCGCGACATGTCCGTCAGGCTGAGAACCAGATCCGCAACATTACCAGGCGGCAGCTTAATCTTGGGGTGGAAAGCTATTTCCTTCCGGGCTCCGCGGTCCGCTTCAGCCTGCACTGGAGGAATGTCCGTGAAGCCGATTTCGTCCTCTACAAGGTGGACTTGTCCAAGGATGCCTCGCTGCCTGCCAATGGGGACAAGGCCCCGTCCTGGCTTGAATCGGTTGACCTCGGAAGCAGTAGTGTCGTGCATCGTTGGGACATGGAGTTGGAAGGTGCGGATCTTCATGAGCCCGGTCACAAGGCCTTGCCTATCGACAAGACACTGGAAAAGGGAGCTTATGTCCTGGAGGTGACCGGGGGAGGAGAGAAGGACCGTGAACTGATCCTGATCTCCGACCTGGTGGTGGTGACCAAATCCGTCAACAAGGACCTTTTGGTCTGGGTGACGGAGCTCTCCTCCGGAGTACCGGTGGAAGGGGCATCCGTTTCCATCTGGGAGCGTCACCGGGGCAACAATCGACGTTATTTCTCCCGGCAGCATCAGGGAGTCAGTGACAAGGATGGGCTGTTGAAGGTCCGGCTCGCCGAAAACAAAGAGAGGGTGGATCTCTTTGTGGCCGCCTCGAAGGATGAGAGGCAGAGCTTCGCCACCTCTCGCTCCTATCTCTACCGCGACACGGATCGCGAACAGTGGAAGATCTATGCCGTCACCGATCGTCCTGCCTATCGTCCAGGCGAAAAGGTGCTTTGGAAGTTTTCTGCCCGAATCTACGACGGCGAAACCTATGAGACACCTGCCAGCCGGAAAGTCCATTATTCGATCGTCGACCCGAGAGGCACCAAGGTGGATGAAGGTGAGGTCGCCTTGAATGACTTTGGCACCGCCTGGTTGGAATGGCAGAGCAAGGCGGACGCGGGACTTGGGATGTATCGGGTCCAGTTTCATACGGACAAGGACCAGAAGCGATCCATTGGCACCGCCAACCTTTTCCGGTTGGAGGAGTACAAGCTGCCTGAGTTCAAGGTGGAGATCAGCACGGGCAAGGAGGATGGCAAACCGAAGCTTTTCCAGTTGGGTGATGAAGTCGAGGTGGAGGTGCAGGCGGATTACTACTTTGGAGGTGCCGTGGCCGATGCGGATGTCGAGGTCATCGTGCGGCAGAAGCCTTATTATCATCGTTTCATCAAGGCACGTGCCTATCCGTGGTTTTTTGATGATGAAGGCCAGGGTCGTGGCTGGAACCGGTTTGGGAATGGACAGGAGCTTCTTCGGCAGAAGGTCAAGACCGATGCTGCGGGCCGGGCGGTCGTGAAATTCACGACACCGGAACACGAGGGGCAGGACCAGGAATATTCCGTCGAGGCACGTGTGACCGATGCATCAAGGAGGGAGATCGTGGCCAATGGTTCGGTCAAGGTGACCCGGGAGCCGTTCTTCGTGGATGGGGACGTTGAAGGTCGCATCCACAAGCCGGGCGACAAGGTGGCGATTACCTTTACCGTTCAGGATGCCAATGGGAACGGGGTGGAAACCCAGGCCAAGGTTCGTGTCGTGAGGAAGGTCTGGCGGGAAATCTGGATCGATCCCCGGGGCCGGGAGGTCTTGGGCAATGAACTGATGCAATTCAAGAAGGAACGCATGATCTTCCCCCCTCCCACCGAGCCGGGATGGAGGCCCAAGGTCCGCGAGTATGAGGACGAGGAGATTGAGATTCTTGCTGTGGCATCGGATGCGAACGGTAAGGCCCAGGTCACCTTTACACCGGATCGTCCGGGATACTTTGAGCACACCATTCTGGTCCCAAGGCCCAATCGCGAGGGCTTGCCCATCGCACCGCCACCTGTGACGGGAAGTGTCCATACCTATGTGACCCGTCCGGACTCAAATGACAACGGGTATCATGGTGATGAGATCGAGATCGTGGTCGATGGCGACACTTTCGAAGTGGGCAACCAGGCGCCGGTGATGCTTGTCAGCCCGGTCAGTGGTCGGCATGTCCTTTTCACCGTGGAAAGCGAAACCCTGATGGATGTTCAAGTGGTCCGGATCGAGGGTACCGTCAAGCTGCTTCAGTTGGCGATGGAGGACCGGCACGTTCCCAACTTTGAGCTCCACGCGATGGGGATTGTTGGAGGAGTCGTGCAGTCCGACATGGAGCGCGTGGTCGTGCCGCCCACAAAGGAATTCCTGACCGTGGAGGTTTCCGCGGATGATTCGGCCTATAAGCCTGGAGAAGAAGGTGAGCTCAAGGTGAAGGTCACCGATCACAAGGGGAATCCTTTGGCTACGGAACTCTCCCTGGCTGTCTATGACGAATCGGTGGATTACATCCAGGGCGATCTGGCCGGCGATCCGAGGAAGTTCTTCTACAACTTCAAGAGGGGACATCACGTCAGGACGGCATCCACCTTGAGTGGTAAACGGTTCCAGAATCTGGTGGAGCGCGATGGACGGATCTACGAGGAAGAGGAGTATGAAAGATTGAAGGAGCGCCTGATGGAAGCGGAGGCGGAACCCTTGGAGGTCAGGGATGTGGTAGCTGGCGAGCGGGCTAACTATGCCATGGATGCATCGGCCATGCCCATGGCGGCACCTGCGATGGCCAAGGGGCAGGCGATGGGGCGTTCCATGGGGATTGAAAGCCAAGCCATGTTTGCCGGTGCCAAGCTGGAGCTTGCTAAATCGGCTTCAGCGCAGCCTCAGGAAGAGGCGCCAAACGTCCAGGTGCGTTCCGATTTCCGGAGCACGATTGCCTGGATACCGGATCTGGCCACCGACGAGGAGGGGCACGCCGTGGCCAAGGTGAAGTTTGCTGATTCACTCACGACCTGGAAGGCGTTGGTTCGTGGGATCTCGGCAGCAACCAAGGTCGGTTGGGGTGAGACCAAGGTGAAGACACGTCTGCCTCTCACAGCCCGTTTTCAGTCACCGCGCTTTCTAACTGTCGGTGATGAGGCACGGGTTGGAGTGATCCTGAACAACAACACGGAGAAGAACATGAAGGTCATGGTGTCGCTTGATGCTTCTGGTGTTTCCGTGCGGAAGAATGATGACCATCGTTCGGTCCGGATTCCGGCAGGTGGTGAAAAGCGTGTTGAATGGAAGGTGGATGCCAAGAGTGCGGGCGATGCCAAGTTCGTGGTGAAGGCATGGAGTGATGATGCCAGCGACGGCATGGAAAGAACGATTCCCGTACAGGAACATGGCATTGAACGGTTCCTGTCACGAAGCGGACGGATGGATGGAAAGGGTGCAACCGT
>CAZKNW010000386.1:0-4300 GCA_964554035.1 uncultured Verrucomicrobiota bacterium | reverse complement strand
AAGGATCCCCGCATGTTCGGCAACGGGCACATCTTCGACGAATACATCTACTCCGGCGATTCCACGCGTGGCTTCTACGAGCGCTTCATGTCGGGCGAGAAGATCAAGGCCGGCTGGGTAAGTCCGACCGACTTTGAGAAGGAGCCCCTCGACTGACCTGCTGATGTACGAACTGATCAAGAAGGACGATTCCTCCAGGGCACGGCTTGGGAAGGTCACGACGGCCCACGGAAGCTTCGACACCCCGATCTTCATGCCGGTCGGCACCAGTGCCACGGTCAAGGCGATGGACAACCGCGAGGTGCTGGAGTGTGGATCCCAGATCATCCTGGGGAACACCTACCACCTTTCCATCCGACCCGGGATGGACATCATCACCCAGGCGGGTGGGCTGCACAAATTCATGAACTGGGACCTGCCGATCCTGACCGACAGCGGCGGGTTCCAGGTCTTCAGTCTCGCCAAGATCCGCAAGATCCAGGAACACGGTGTGGAGTTCCGATCGCACCTCGACGGTTCCAAGCTTTTCATCGGCCCCAAGGAATCGATGGAAATCCAGCGCCTGCTGGGATCCGACATCGCGATGGTCTTCGACGAATGCCCTCCGGGAAACTGCTCGGTCGACGAGGCCCGAGGGGCCGTCAATCGGACCCTGCGCTGGGCCGAGGAATGCCTGGCGCAGCCCCGCGCAGAAGGGCAGCTCTACTTTGGGATCGTCCAGGGAGGTGCCCATGCAAGCCTTCGACAGCAGTGCGCCAGGGACCTGGTCGGGCTGGGCTTTGACGGTTATGCCATCGGTGGCCTCAGCGTGGGTGAGCCAGAGCACGTGATGATGGAGGTTGTCGACCAGACCGAACCCTTTCTGCCCGAGGACAAGGCGCGCTACGCCATGGGACTCGGGACTCCAGCCCAACTCGTCGAGCTGGTCGCGCGGGGAGTGGACATGTTCGACTGTGTCCTTCCCACCAGGGTGGCCCGAAATGGAACCGCCTTCACCAAATATGGCACGGTGAACTCCCGTGCCTCACGCTTCAAGGATGACTTCCGCCCCGTGGAGGAGGATTGTGACTGCTTCGCCTGCAAGAACCACACGCGGGCCTATATCAGACACCTTCTCAACGTCGACGAGATCCTCGGTCTCCGTCTCCTGAGCATTCACAACACCCGGATGTTCCTGAGATTGATGGAACAGGTCCGTGAACATCTTCGCAATGGAACCTTCGGGGAATTCCGAAAGGAGTTCGTCGCCAACTATGTCCCCACCGAAAGGGCCCTGAAGGGCCGCAACCCGGAATCCTGACGTGGCGGCCAAGGACAAATCCCAGTGGGACTTCGGTGAACTCTTCGACGAGGGGGAGATCACCAAGGAACCCCGCCCCGAGAAGAAGAAAGCCGCCCGAAAGAAGAAGGCTGCCTCGAAGGCCACGCCGAAAAAGGCGACCTGGAAGGAACCGGTGGAAGAGGTCGAACCCACCGAAGGCAGCAAGGAGGTCCCCTTCTCTGTTTCATCCCTGACCCGGCTGATCAAGTCGACCCTTGAGGACGGCCTTGGCCGCATCAGCGTCTCCGGCGAAATCACCAACCTCCGCGCCCAGGCATCCGGCCACATCTATTTTTCCCTCAAGGACGATGGTGCCCAGGTCAGCTGCGTGCTCTTTCGTGGAACACGGATTTCCAACAAGTCCCTGCTCGACGACGGCATGGAGGTCGTCCTCAGGGGCCAGCTTTCAGTCTACGCCCCGCGCGGACAGTACCAGTTGATCGTCAGCGGTGTGGAGCTCAAGGGGACAGGGGCGCTCCAGGCCGCCTTTGAGCGACTCAAGTTGAAGCTCAAAGAGGAAGGCCTCTTTGATGAGGCACGCAAGAGGCCCATTCCACCTCTCCCCCGCGCCATCGGAGTGGTCACCTCGGCAACCGGGGCCGCCATCCGGGATGTGCTGCACGTCATTGAGCGTCGTGATCCCGGCCTTCTGGTCTACGTGAGGCCCAGCCTCGTCCAGGGCGAAGGGGCAGCAGAAGGGATCGCAAAGGCCATCGAGGAACTGAACCGTTTCTCGGAGAAGGGCCATGAACCGCTCGATCTCATCCTCGTCACCCGCGGTGGTGGAAGCCTCGAGGATCTATGGGCCTTCAATGAGGAGCCGGTCGCCCGGGCCATCGTCGCCTCCGCCCTTCCTGTCATTTCGGCCGTGGGCCACGAGATCGACTTCAGCATCAGCGACTTTACGGCCGATCTCCGGGCCGCCACACCGAGTGCGGCGGCCGAGCTCATCACCGAGGGGGTGTTCAGCTCAAGAGGGTTCCTCGATGGAAGCCTCACCACCCTGTGCCAGTTGATACGGCGCCGCCTCCGGCAGGAGGCCAACCACCTGGCTCATCTCCAGCAACAACTTGAGCGAAGCCACCCAAAACGTCGCATCAATGAACACTTCCAAAGACTGGATGACCTGCGCAGCCGAATTCATCGCGCCATCAAGGCCGGATTGAGGGAGAAGCGGCAGGCCTGCGCCAGGATCAGCCAGGGACTCATGACCATTCGGCCATCCCGAAGATTGGCGGAGCGTCGGCGACAACTGGTGGATCTGGCAAACCGCCTGGACCGACAGGCCGGGGGCCTTGTGACACAGCGAAGGCAGAAGCTCGAGCAGCTCGCCGCCCGTCTCAAGCTACTGTCGCCGCAGAACACACTCGACCGCGGCTACTCGATCACCACGGATGAAAAGACCGGCAAGGTCATCCGTTCCGCGGAGGAGGTGAAATCCGGGCAGGAACTGTCGACCCGCGTGGCCAAGGGGAGTATCCGAACAAAGGTGCAATAACCATTTGACCACCCCCACCCGCCTTGTTAGCGTCCGCGCCCGTGATTTATCAGAACAACAACCTCGTTGTAGTCGCTCTCGTGGTCGTAAGCTAACGACCCGGGTGCCTTGTTCTGAGATTGCAGGCCGCCCGTGATTCCCACAGGAACGCGGGTTTCATTGTTTCAGGGCGGCCGAATCAACCCAACGAACCAGAAAAAACGGATGCGACACACCATATCAGTGCTCGTGGAAAACAAGTTCGGCACGCTGACGCGGATCGCCGGGCTGTTCAGTGGTCGTGGATTCAACATCGACACCCTGAACGTCGCCCCCACGCAGGACCCCGAAGCCTCGCGCATGACGATCGTCACCACCGGAGACGACGCCACGCTTGAACAGATCGTCAAGCAGCTCAAGAAGCTCGTCAACGTCCTCGAGGTCGTCGATTTCAAGGAGGGCGAATACATCGACCGCGAGCTGGTCATGGTCAAAGTCGCGGTCAATTCCTCCACAAGGACCGAGGTGATGGCGATCACCGACATCTTCCGCGCCAAGATCGTGGACGTGGCTCCCAAGAGCCTGACCATCGAGGTCACCGGCAACGAGAACAAGGTCGGGCGCTTCCTCGAACTCATGGACAATTTCGGAATCAAGGCCCTGACCCGCACCGGCAAGGTGGCCCTCCCCCGACGCTAACCCTTTCCACAACACCCAAACAAAACTATGCCCGCAAAAGTATACACCGACAAAGATGCCGACTTGAACGTCCTCAAGGGCAAGACCCTTGCCGTTCTTGGATTCGGTTCCCAGGGACACGCCCATGCGCTCAACCTCAAGGAGAGCGGATGCAAGGTCATCATCGGCCTCTACAAAGGAAGCAAATCCAAGGCGGTAGCCGAGGAAAAGGGCTTCAAGGTCTACGAGACCGGTGAAGCCGTGAAGAAGGCCGACGTCATCATGGTCGCCCTTCCCGACACCAAGCAGGCCTCCGTCTACAAGAGCGACATCGAGCCCAACCTGACCAAGGGTAAGACCCTCCTCTTCTCGCATGGCTTCTCGATCCATTTCAAGACCATCGTCCCTCCCGAGGACGTGGACGTCATCATGGTCGCCCCCAAGGGCCCCGGACACATCGTTCGTCGCCAGTTTGTCGAGGGCAAGGGTGTTCCTGCCCTGATCGCCGTCTATCAGAACGCGACCCGCAAGGCCCGCAAGACCGCACTGGCATGGGCCAAGGGCGTGGGTGGCACCCGTGCCGGCGTCATCCAGACCGATTTCAAGGAAGAGACCGAGACCGACCTCTTCGGCGAGCAGACCGTCCTTTGCGGTGGCGTGAGCGAACTGATCAAGGCCGGTTACGAGGTGCTCGTCGAGGCTGGTTACCAGCCCGAGATGGCCTACTTCGAGTGCCTTCACGAGTTGAAGCTCATCGTCGACCTCATCAACGAGTCCGGCATCAGCGGCATGCGTTTCTCGATCTCCGAGACCGCCAAGTGGGG
>CAZKNW010000385.1:0-4310 GCA_964554035.1 uncultured Verrucomicrobiota bacterium | reverse complement strand
TCCCTCGCGGGAAATGGTGCCGCCCCCTACAAGACCGTGCTCACGCATGGCTTCATGGTCGATGAGGACAAGCAGAAGATCTCCAAGAGCAAGCAGGCCCAGGGGGGAGCCTACCAAAAGCCTCAGACTGCGGAGGCCTACATCAAGGAGCGTGGCGCGGACATCGTGAGGCTTTGGGTGGCTTCACAGGACTATCGCAATGACATCATGGTCAGCGAGCAAAGGGTCAACAAGGTGGCCGAGACCTACCGGTTGTTGCGCAATACGCTCAGATTTCAATTGTCCAACCTATTTGATTTCGATCCGAAGAAGGATGCCGTTCCCTTTGATGAGATGGCAGCTATTGATCGATGGATCCTGGAGCGGTTTTCTGGGCTTCAGAAGGATGTTGTTGCGGCCTATGACGCCTATGAATTCCATGTGGTCTACCAGCGCATCAGCCAGTTCGCTTCCGTGGAGCTTTCCTCCATCTACCACGATGTCATCAAGGATCGCATGTACTGTGATGCGGCCAAGGCGCTTCGACGCCGGTCCAGCCAGACGGCCCTGCACATCCTGGTGAAAGGGCTGGCCCAACTCCTGTCGCCCATCCTGGTGTTTACCTCCGACGAGTGTTGGGAGTTCATACCCGGGCATGAAGCAGGTGCCTCCGTCCATTTGGCGGATTTCACTCCTGCCGATTTCAAAAGGCCTGACGAGGAGAAGACCGATTGGCAGGCGCTGTTTCACCTGCGCGAACTTGTTTTGCCCGTGCTGGAAAAGGAGCGACAGGCAAAGAACATCGGGAAGTCCCTTGAAGCCAAGGTTTCAATTCGCCTGAAGGCGGAACTCGCGAGACTACTCGAGAAGCATCAGGCCCAAGTGACGGAGTTCTTCAACATTTCCCAGTTGGCCTTTGAGGTTGCGGATCTCGAGGAACCCGAGATCGTGGCGTGTCATGCCGATGGTGGGCGTTGCGAACGTTGCTGGAAATGGGATGTCGAGGTGGGCAAATCCGAGGACCATCCGACCTTGTGCCCCCGTTGCATCGAAGCGGTCCAATCATGTGACCTCACTGCCGCTGACGCCTGAGGACTTGATTCGGTAGTTGCGCATCAGGTTCTTGAGCAGGGGAATCAGTGCATAGTAGATGGCGGCGAGAAAGAAGGGGGCGATGATCGCCCACCCGAGAATTGTCTTCAGGCCACTCATGCCGAAGTCGGCAAAGAAGGTCTTTGGCGAGGTTTTGAAAAGGTGGATCAGTTCGTTCGGGGTCAGGGGAAGTGGTTCCGAGAGGGTGATCCATTCTCCGAGCCGGAGGAACCCGTAGATCATCAGAAGCTGGACCGGAAAGAAGGCGTAGTTCACCAACTGCAGGAGAGGTTGGTTCAACTTGAACATCGCGCCCACTGCGATGCAGAGCAGTGTGGTGATCCCTACAACGGGAAACAGCCCGATGGTGGAACCTAGCGCCACCGTCAATGCCAGCTTGTGAGGGGAAACGCCCTGACGCAGCTGCGAGAGAATGACCGTCTTGAAACGGCTTCTCCACGAGACGGGTCTTTTGGCTACGGATGACACGGTCTTTTGAGTTCGCCCGGATTGGCCCCCCCGCGCAAGAGGATTCGGGGTTATTCCAGCTTTCTATCGGTCTTTCTACTCCTATTTTGAAGAGACCTGCCTTATTCAGCTGCTGAGGGATTCGACTGACCTTCCTTGTAGCTTTTCACCACGAGCTCGCTCAGGAACTTGTCAGGGTCCTGGACACTTTCCTCACCGAGTTCAAATTCGGTCCTTCCGGTGTTCTGGGAAACGAGCTTCAGACCGAATTGATAGTCTTTGAAGACTTCCGCGCAGTGGTCTCGGACCGGTTTCTGTTTCTCCAGAGCCATCTCGGCAAGCCTCTCGGCTGCAACATCCGTGAAGCGGATGATCAGGCCATGGCGCTCCTTGAAGCGCTCCGCGAATTCCTCAACCACACTTCGCAGGATCGCCCTTTCCTGTTTTCGGCTTTCAGCGAGAAGCTGGTGGAGGGCTTCAACCGGGTTATCAACGAGTTCTTCGGTCACCTCAAACTGCCTCACCTCGGAGGAAGGCAGTTCGAACTTGAGCTCGCGAAAGAGTCTTTCGCAGACGGTCATGAGGCCCCGTGCCCCGGTCTTTTCCTCGGCTGCCAGTGCGGCAATCTTGCGGAGACCGGATTCCTTGAAAAGGACCTCGATTCCGTAGGCGGCAAAGGACTGTTCATACTGGCGGATGATGCTTCCTTCCGATGACTTCAGGATTTCAAACAGGTCGTCGGCCTTGAGGGAATGACAGGTCACTCGAACGGGAAGCCTTCCGATGAACTCGGGTTCGAATCCATATTCGATGAAGTCCTTTGTCTGGGCCGCTTCAAGGATTTCCTCTGGTACATCCGGCTTTTCGTTGAAGCCGGTTGCAAAGCCGATGGTGGCATCGCGGAGGCGCTTGCTGGTGATCTTTTCAAGGCCGTCAAAGGCACCGCTGACCACGAAGAGGATGTGCCGCGTGTTGATGGTGGATGGCTGCTTCTTATTGTCCCCGGTCAGGCTCATCATGGCCTGGATCTGGCTTTGGATGTCATTGGGGGCCCGTGCGGGAACCTCTGTCTCCTCCATCAGTTTCAGTAGATTGGTCTGCACACCCCGTCCACTGACGTCGCGGCCTCCTGCATTGCCGGGAGAGGAAAGCTTGTCGATTTCATCGATATAGATGATGCCGAATTCGGCGCGGCGTACGTCACCATCCGCCTTCCTGACAAGATCCCTGACGAGATCCTCCACATCTCCACCGACGTAACCCGTTTCCGAGAACTTCGTGGCATCCGCCTTTACGAAGGGGACTCCGATCAATTCCGCCATGCTTCGAATAAGGTAGGTTTTTCCCACCCCCGTTGGGCCCACGAGGATCACGTTCTGTTTCGCGTAGTTTTTGACGTCCTTTCCCTCCAGCGCCATGCGGGCGTGGTGATAATGGTCACAGAGCGCGACACTGAGGACCTTCTTGGCGGTCTCCTGCTTGATGACGAAGCGGTCGAGGTAGTCCTTGACCCCCTTGGGCTTGTAATCGAACTGGAAAATATCGTCGTTGGAAGGAGTCTTCTTGTCCTCTTTGGAGGGCTCGGGTGCCTCGTCGCCTTCACCAGATGCCGGACGAGTGAAGAAGGTGCTTTCGCTGCCCTTGAAGCCCTTCATGAATTCCTGCATCCGCTTGTGGAATTCTTCAGGGGTCAAGGGACCGTCTGACTTGCTGTTGCGCATGGCCGACAACCTAGCAGGAACGGGATGGAACGCGAGGGTCTGTTGTGCCTGGGGACCGTTTATTGGCGGGCAAAGGTCGTGGCCTCCCCGAAGACATCCTTTTCCTCGTGATGCTTGCGGATGAAGGCCTGGAGAGCCGGGGTGTCGGCCGTCAGGACAGGAAGTTTGTCCCTGATGGTGTGCTTGATCGCATCAGGGTTCTTTTCGAGGTAGCCCTTGGCCCAGTCGGGATTGAAGGGTGCCATCTTGAAGGTATTCTCCGTAATTTCTATTTTCATGAAGGTGTGAACCGGCATGACATGAATTGCATAGAAGGAGTTCCTGGTGGAAAGCATCTTTTCGGGTGTGAGATCGAGAAAAAGGCTATCTCCGAGCTGGACGAGATGACCTTCGAAGCGTCCTTCCTCTCCATCATCGTCGAAATAGGAAATCTTGTAGCCGTTGGATGAAGCTTCGATCATCCATCGTTCCAGGTCACCCTCCTTGATCCATTTTCCCTCAAACTCCTTTTTTCGCACCTCGGTGTCGGGACTGTGTAGGGGGTGGATGGATGGAACGCATCCGGAGCTCAGCAGCAGGGAAACGGCCATCACGGCGGCCATCAAACGGGATTTCATGCTTCCAAGCTGCACCCGACGCGGCATTTTGTGAAGGCTGAAAGCTCGACAGGCTTTGTTGGCAGCCCCGCGGCGAACTGTTATATCTCGGTCGTCCGGACGTTTTGACCATGGCAAAAGCAGACAGTAAAGAGACGCTGAGCGGGCTCAGAAAGCAGCTGGCAGCTGCCAATGAAGAGATCGAGGTGCTTCGCTTTGACAAGCAGCGTGCTGTCCAGGAAGTGGTGGCGAAGGCAGCGGCTGAAACCCAGGAGCTTCAGGATACCGTGCGGGCACTGCGGGATGAAATGGAGCGCATCCGGTTTGAGAAGCAGAAGGCTGTGGATGATGAAGCAGCAAAAAGCCGTGACGAGATCCGTCAGCTGAAGGAGACGGTCCAGCAGGCAAGGGACATGATCGAGCAGGTCCAGTTCGAGAAGAAGGACGCCGTCCA
>CAZKNW010000384.1:0-4315 GCA_964554035.1 uncultured Verrucomicrobiota bacterium | reverse complement strand
GACGAGGTGCATTTCCAGTTCGTCGTTCACCTCGAACATCTCCTCCGAAAGCTCGGGTGGAGTGGGGTTGGAATAGTCTCCGGTCTCGCCCCTGCCGGCAAAGCGCTTCACCACGTCCTCCACCGCCTTGCTGCCGATCATGCTGTCGTCATAACGGTCCCGGTTCTTGGCCTGTTTTCCGGCGGGTGGGATCTCCTGCTTGCCCGCCCAGTGGACGGCGTTGACCAGCAGTCGATTGAAGGAGGCCTGCTCGAAGTCGGACCTATGGCCTAGTGAGGTGTAGAAGATCCGTGCTCCGCCAAGGGTCCGGTAAAAGGCAACCGGTTCGCTGACCGGCTCCCCCTTGTCCTGGGTCACGCCCTGCAGGAGGACCTTGGTCCCTCCCTTGAGGTCCCTTGCCCGATAGAGGGTTCCCATGCTCTTGAAGGAGGTTTCCACGATCCCGGTCATGAGCGGGTCCGCCATGGAGTGGGCCAGGGTGGTGATGCTGGTGCCCTCCTTGTTGTTGTAATGCCCTTCATACTGGTGTCCCAACACATCGAAATCGAATTCCTCCCATTCGGAACGGCCTTTTGGAATTTCGCTGTTCTTGCGGATATCGAAGGCATGGCTGGCCGTCCGGATCCCAACAAGGCCCTTTCCAGCCTTGAGGTGCGCCCGGACCAGGTCCAGCTGGGTCGCCGTCAGGGCCCGCCTGCGGACGCTGATGAAAAGAACATCCGCCTTGGGTATGGCGGCCTCGATCCCGGGAAAGTCATTGGGAGAATCCGGATCGGCGTAGATGAACTGCGCCTGGATCCTAGGCGGGGCGAGATGGGCCTCATGGAAGGCGGGAACCGTGTCCTTGGTTTCGTATTCCTTTTCGCCGATGAGGTAGAGGACCTGGAAGGCCTCAAGACTCAGGGGAATGCAGGCGAGCAGGGCACAGACAGCCGCAGAATGAAGGGGAAGACGTCGCTTTGTCATGGAATCAGACCCAGACTATTTGGAACGGGTCGGAATTCAAGAGTCCAGACCCGGGCTGAAACAAGAATGTCACCCTGATCGAGGGACAATCTCTTGACCGTGTAACCTGCTTTGCCTAATAGACGTTCTCGTTCTCAGAAGTTTCTACCAGATGAAAAGATTCACTCAAACACGTCGTGCCCTGGCCCTCGTTGCCATGGCGTCCATCGTTGGATTTGGTTCCAGCGCCTTTGCCGGCAAAGCCACTCACGAGGCCATGGAACATGGTCACAAGGGCAAGGAATCGCTCTTCAAGAAGGTGACCGGCGGCAGTGCCTCCGATGCCGAGAAGAAGAAGCTCCATGACTACTACGTCGCGATGTCCAAGGACACCGTCGACAAGGGACCGGCCGAAGGCTGGAAGAAGAAGACCGCCGCCCTCGTCCGCACCTCCAAGATGGTGGTCGATGGCAAGGAAGGTGGCATCGAGGCCCTCAAGAAGGCCGCCAACTGCAAGGCCTGCCACAACGTCCACCGCGAGAAGTAATTGTCCCGGAACAGGATTTACGGACCCCGCGGGCCTCGTGCCTTGCGGGGTCTTTCCTTTTTCAAGGTCATTGACGGGACCGGGTTTCTGGTCGATTACCTCCGCGTCATGTTGAAGGTTACGGAACTGGGAAAGGTCTTTGATCAGGGAGGACGACGGCTGGAGGTCCTGAAGTCGGTCTCCTTTGAGGTGCCTGCAGGACAGCGTTGCGCCCTGGTGGGGCCCTCTGGAAGCGGAAAGACCACCCTGTTGGGACTTTGCGCCGGGTTGGATCAGGCCTCTTCGGGCACGGTCGAGGTGGATGGCGTGGTCCTGAATGACCTCGACGAGGACCAGCGGGCGCGGCTTCGCAACCAGAAGGCGGGTTTTGTCTTTCAAAGCTTCCAGCTGCTTCCCTCCCTGACCGCCCTTGAGAATGTCATGGCTCCGGCCGAACTGGTCGGGAAGGCCGGCGCGGAGGCGGATGCGAAGGCCCTCCTGGAGGAGGTGGGGCTTGGAGACCGGATCGATCACTATCCCAGCCAGCTCTCGGGAGGCGAACAGCAGCGGGTTGCCCTCGCCCGTGCCTTCATCAACCAGCCGAGGATCCTCTTCGCCGATGAGCCCACGGGCAACCTGGACTCGGAAACGGGTGACAAGGTGGAGCAGTTGCTCTTTGACCTCAACTCGGCCCACGGGACCACACTGGTCCTCGTGACCCACGACATGGATCTGGCCCGCAAGGCAGGACGTGTGATCCACCTGAAGGGTGGAGAGATCGTCGAGGATACCCTGGAAGAGGCCGCAGCCGTGGTCTGAGATCAAGAGTGGGTGAGGTATGCAGGCTTTGTGAAAACAAACCGAATGGGAGCGAGACGCTCCCATAACCGGCAGACGAGACGTCTACCACCACGGGTTTTGGGGCATTTCGGCGCGATTGTAGAGGATGGTATCCCTCCCCAACTTCTCACCCAGCCTGCGTAGCCAGAATTGGAGTTCTCTTATTCCCCGGCAGGGAAATCAGTTAGGTCTTCTACAATCACTCCTTTCCTACATCGTGGTCTGAGTCCTTGGTTCTTGGCCTTGGCGGCTCTTTGTGGCATTTGAACTTCATGCCCAAAGCCTTCGTTCTGTTCCTCGCATTGTCCCTGTATGGAGGGATGGTTTCCGCAAAGGACCGTCCCAATATCCTGGTCTTGCTTGCCGATGATCTCGGATACGGCGACATCGGATGTTATGGCCATCCTACCATCCAGACCCCTCATCTGGATAAACTGGCGACCGAGGGACTGAGGCTGACGGACTGCTACTCGGCCGCGGCCAACTGCTCACCCGCAAGGGCGGGCCTGATGACCGGGAGGAATCCATGGCGCGTGGGGGTCCACAACTGGATCCCGATGATGTCGCCCATGCATCTCAAGGCATCGGAGATCACCATCGCCACCCTGTTGAAGAACGACGGCTACGATACCGCCCAGGTGGGCAAGTGGCACCTGAACGGGATGTTCAACCTTCCGGGGCAACCCCAGCCGGATGATCATGGCTTCAATCACTGGTTTGCCGTCCAGAACAACGCGCTTCCCAACCACAAGAATCCCTACAACTTCGTGCGCAATGACATTCCCCTGGGGCCCATTGAAGGATTCTCGGGCGGGATTGTCGCTGATGAGACCGTCCGTTGGCTGGAGGAGGACTGGGACCGGGAGAAACCCTTCTTCGCCTACGTCTGCTTCCATGAACCCCACGAACCCATCGCCACCGCCGAGAGATTCCAGCAGCTCTACAGCGATTCGGACGATCCCAGCCTGAGGGCCCATCATGGGAATATCTCGCAGCTGGATGCAGCTGTGGGAAAGGTGTTGAAGAAGATCGACCAGCTCGGGCTCCGTGAGAACACCTTCGTCTTTTTCACCTCGGACAATGGTCCGGCGAAGACTCGCTGGCATCCGCATGGCAGCTCGGGTCCGCTTCGCGACCACAAGGGGCATATGTATGACGGGGGAATCCGTGTGCCGGGGATCATCCGCTGGCCGGGCGTGACCAAGCCGGGTTCGTTGTCCGCTGAACCCGTGATCGGTACGGATCTCCTGCCGACCCTTTGTGAGGTGGTCGGCATTGAGCCTCCGGAGGACCGGGCCATTGATGGAACCTCGCTCGTTTCCTTCCTGAAGGGCGGAAGCCTGAAAAGGGAGCGCCCGCTCTACTGGCACTTCTACCGGGCCAGTTCCAGGACCAAGGTGGCCCTCCGGGATCGAGGCTGGAAGATCTTGGCAACCCTGAAAGGCCCCGCGCTCAAACCCAGCGCCAACATCACCCAAGAGGAGATCGAGGCCTACAAGACTGCCGAACTGGGCGACTTTGAGCTCTACCAGATCCATACCGATGCGGGGGAAAGATACGACCTGAAGGCCGAGGCCCCCGCGGAGTTCGCCAGACTGAAGAAACAACTGGAGGCCTACTACAGGGAAGTCAGGGATGAATCACCCACCTGGCCCGAATGGGAATGGCCCCGCTATGAGGGGCAACGAATCGAGTGGCCTGAATATGGGAGGAGGAAATGAAGCGGGTTTTGAGGTGGATTGCGTTGAAGCAAATAAATGGAAGGTCCTACTGAGGGATTGGCAGGTATCTTGGAACCCAACTCCGTAAGGCGTCATGCGGATCTTTGTTCTGGATTATCTTTGGTCTCCGGCTTTGGTTTTGGAGAAGTAGCGGATTGGTCAGCGCCGGCTTGATTTGACTCAGGGGCTTGGATAGAGAATTGGCCTCCAAGCTTCGCTGCTTCGGCAGCTAGGGCCAATCGACATTCAGGGTTGTACAAGGGGCGGTTCTGGTGTTGAAATG
>CAZKNW010000383.1:0-4321 GCA_964554035.1 uncultured Verrucomicrobiota bacterium | reverse complement strand
CTCCTTCTTGGGTTGGCCTGAAATGACGACGACCTGAAGTCCGGCATCGTTGAGCCGGGCCTCGGCGCTTCGTATGGCCGTGAGTTGCTCCGCACAATGCGAACAAAGGCTGCTGTAGATCCAGATGAGGAGGGTGTTCCTGCCCAAGAGATCGCCATTGGTCAGTTCACCGCCGCGAAGGAGCGGAACGCGGAAGGAGGGAAGCGGGAAAGGCTGCCAGACCGGGAGCTTCATGTCGGTCAGGGACTCTGCAGACCGGGCTTCAGCGAGACTTTTCTCGGTCAATGCTGCCTGGAGGGGAAAGAGATCCAGTCTCTTCCGACTGGCCTCGATGGCCTGCGTGCGGAGTGACATCGGTAGTTCAGGCGTGTTGAGGAGGGCCTGCCTGGCTTCACGATGGGCGCCGACACTCCACAGGAGTCTTGAACGAAGCAGGTGTGGGATCCAATGACACGCTGAGAGCAACCCAGCCGCCTGTGCGGAGTCGCCCGACTGATGAGCCGCCAATGCCTTCAGGCTTCGGTTCCAATCCCGGACGGTGAGCTGAAGCCTGCCGCCGTCTTCAAGCCATTGTCGCATTCGAGAGTGGTCGTGTTCCGACTCTTCGGGAGCCTCGGGATTGAATTCATTGGTTTCATGCTCGAGGCTGGATCCGACGATGAGGGAAGCAAGGTCGTTGAGGCGGCGGTGGGCGGAGTGGAATCCGTTGGTCCTTCCAAGGAACCAGCAGGTCAGTCCCTTGGCAAAGACATGTTCCGCCTGGGACTCCGCTGTCCTGAGCATGGGGAGTCGTCCGTCCTCGAGTGCGTCCTCGAGTTCCTCCCACAGCCCGAAGTAGTAACAGTCCTCGAGTAGAAGCTGACGGCCGAGTTGGGCGCTGCTGAAGGGAGTTTCGGGTGCGTTCAATCCGGGATGACGGGGTAGCTGCAGGAGATGGTGGGCAATGCCCATGCTGGCCTCCGCATTGCCCAGTTTTCTGAACAACCTTGCGGTGGTTCCCATGACTTCGGGATAGCCGTGGACGAGCTCGGGCGTGAACTGGTTTCGGCGGATCCACGCGTCCTGGATGCCCATGGCGATGGAACCTGCCTTGAGGGCTTCAGGATAGCGTTCCCTTTCGGAAAGGTAGCGGCTGAGGATGCTCCACTGTTCGCCCGCAACGGGGGATGGGGTGAGGGAGTTCGGGTCGAAGTATTCCGTCGTGGTCTTGTAGGGATCGTGAAGCAGTCCGTTGGACCAGAGATGCAGTCCCTGCCGCAGGGCCGGATGGTCCGGATCCAGTTTCCTGATGGCCTGGATCTCCTTGAGGACGGTCTCAGGGGACTCGTCCAAAAGAGCGAGGTCGGGATACCATCGGTTGGAAAGCAAGGAAGTCAGGATGCCTCGTGGGGCGACTTCTCCCGGAAACTCCGTGATCGTACTTCGAAGGTCCCGGACGAAGGCGCGTTTCCAGCGCAAGGTGTCTTTCCCCTTCAACAACTCGTAATCGGGCAGGGCGCGGATGAGGGCTTTCTCGATGGAGGTGAGACCGGCAGGGCTTGCTTCCTCCAGTTCGATGATCCATGGCAGCGCATTGTCCGGTTGTCTCATGAGATGGCTGACCGCGACACCCCATTTTGCCATCATGCATCTTGAATCATGCAGCAGGGCGGTGCGGAAGGAGCGTTCCGCCTCTCGCGCCCAGTCGGCATGCAGGAGATCCATCCCCTGATTGAAGAAATGCTGCGCGGATTCGCTGGAGTTCGTGACGGGAAACCCGATCTCGACGGGCATCGAGTCACGTTGCGCCGGTCGGGTCGGGCTGCTGGCAAAGATGCTGGACGGAAGGCTGGTGGCATGGCCATGTGGGGAAGCCTGTTCCTGTGAGGCTGCATTGAAAGAGATTGCAAGCACGATGAGAATCAGGGGCCATCGCGGGATGGCGGGTGACTTCGTGTGGCTGCTTTTGAGAAGGAACATCTTGGTTGTCCTGACTGGTGACAGGACGTTATCAGGCCTCCAGGCAAAGTAGTATCAGAATTACACCTTCTTTACATGGAGCCCACAGTGGATTTACAAAAGGTTGTCTATCCTTTCTCAACTCCACCGGATGAACCGGCGTGAGAACTGATGATGCCATGAAGAACAAGGGAATGAATCATTCAAGGGCCATGAGGGGCTATCTCCACACCAGTTTGATTGCGCTGTCGGCCTGCACGGTCCAGGCGGCCTCTCCCCTGCTTGTTCCCCCAACCCTGACGGGGCCGGTCTACAACCTGAGCATGGACCATGGTGCCACTCAGTTGCTTGATGGGGCAGCGACGCCCACGGCCGGTTACAATGGCTCCATCCTCGGGCCGACGCTGATCATGAACGCGGGCGATTTCGTCACCTTGAACGTGGAGAACAATCTTGGAGAGGAGACCACCACCCATTGGCATGGCCTGCATGTGGCACCCGAGGATGATGGCGGGCCGCATACGGGCATCGCGGATGGTGCGACCTGGTCGCCGGACTTCACTGTTCTCGATACGGCCTCCACCATGTGGTATCACCCCCATCTTCATGGAAACACCCATGAGCATGTGAATCTGGGACTGGCGGGAATGATCCTGGTCCGCGATAGCGTCGAGGAGACGGCCAATCTTCCCAGAACCTACGGGGTGGACGAATTCCCCCTGATCATCCAGGACAAGGATTTCGGTCCCAACAATACGCTCATCCGTGCGAATTTTGGGGATACGATCTTCGTCAACGCCACCTTCGAGCCCTTTCTCGAGGTGCCTTCCCAGATGGTTCGTTTCCGGATCCTGAATGGATCGTCGGAACGTGCCTACCACCTCGGGTTTGATGACAATCGCAACTACAGCGTGGTCGGGGCTGATGGTGGATTGCTGGAGGCTCCTGTCTCGCAGAACAGGACGATCCTCATGCCCGGTGAGAGACTGGATGTGGTTGTCGATTTTTCATCCGACAACGGATCGACGGTTACCCTGATGTCCTATGGGTCCACGCTTCCAAACGGCGTGCCAGGCGCGCTGATGGGACCGGGTGCCGGGAACGCACTCAATGGTGCGGATTTCAACCTCATCGAGTTTCAGGTGGGTGACCAGACAGCGTCACCGATCACGAGCCTGCCAACGAGCATCTGGACCATTCCAGATCGATGGGAGGAATCGGAAGCAACGGTCTTCCGCACTGTTCGGCTTACCAGAGACGGGGCCTTCACCATCGACAACCAGGCCTTTGATGGTAGTCGGATGAACAGGTGGTTCTCAAGGACACCATCGAGGTCTGGAGCATTGTGAATGAGGCCGGTGGTTCGCATCCATTCCACATCCACGACATCCAGTTCTTCATTTTGGATCGCGGTGGCCAGCCTGTGACAGGGCATGAGACCGGCAAGAAGGACACTGTCCGGGCCGACAACAATGAGACGGTCCGGTTCATCGCGAAGTTTGAGACTCATGCCAATGCCGATGTCCCCTACATGTACCACTGTCACATTCTCCCCCACGAGGACGGGGGCATGATGGGACAGTTCATTGTGGTGAATCCCGAAGAGAAGCTGATTGATCTTACTTCCTCTGACACGGATGTGACGCTCCGTTGGTCCCAATATTTGACGTCCCAGTTCATGTCCCTGCAATCCACCTCGGATCTGGGAGTCAGTTTCTCGGACATCGTGTCCTCACCCTCGGTGGTGGATGAGAAGAACCAGTTGATCCTTAGCAGGGACCCGGGCAACAAGTTCTTCAGGCTGCTTCCGGTGACGACGGACTAGGAACTGGATTCCTCTCAGTGAGGCACGGGGAACACCCCTTTCGAGAGGCTAAGAATAAAGTAGAATTTCGTTTCAGGAAGTGGGACTCGCGGGAGTTCGTCCCTCCGTTGCTACTTCTTCTTTTTTCGGCTTGGTGGGACTTTTTCGGCTTTGACGCGTTTGAGGTGCTTGAGGAGGAAGTTCTCCATCTGCTTTGCCTTGTCCGTGTTCTCCGCTGTGATCTCGTGGCCTTCTTCGGTTGGAACGTTGTCGACCCGGTAGAGATGACGCTCTGTGATTTCATTGTCGGCGTTCCATTCCAGCATCAGCTTGTAGTTTCCGAGCCGGACCGCTGAGGAACGGTTGCGGGGTCGGTGGAAGAAGAGCGCCTTGTCGGGGCGGTTGAAGTCCTTGCTCTTGGGATCCATCAGCAACGCCTTGAAGCTGATGCTGTCGATATTCTCATCCTGGTTCGGCTTGCCACCTGCCAGATCGGCGAAGGTCGCCAGGAAGTCGTAACCGGCAACGGGAGTTCCACAGGTGGTTGCGGCCGGGACTCCAGGTCCCTTGGCGATGAAG
>CAZKNW010000382.1:0-4328 GCA_964554035.1 uncultured Verrucomicrobiota bacterium | reverse complement strand
CGTCCTTCATGATGAACTCCTTGGCCCGCATCAGTCCGAAGCGGGGACGGATCTCATCCCGGAACTTGGTCTGGATCTGGTAGAAGTTGACCGGGAGCTGCTTGTAGGAACCGATTTCCGCAGCGGCGAGGGTGGTGACGACCTCCTCGTGGGTGGGGCCCATGACCCATTCACGATCGGCACGGTCCTTGGCGCGGAAAAAGACATCCTTAGCCGTCTCATACCTGCCGGACTTCTGCCAGATCTCGGGTGGTTGCAGGGCGGGCATCAGGATCTCGATCGCGCCGGCCCGGTTCATCTCCTCCCGGATGATGTTTTCCACCTTCCTGAGCACCCTGAGGCCCATGGGAAGAAAGGTGTAAAGACCGCCGGCCAGCTTGCGGACCATGCCGGAGCGGAGAAGGAGCTTGTGGGAAAGGATCTCCGCCTCAGCGGGTGTTTCCTTGAGAGTGGGTATGAATGTCTGGGTCCAACGCATGTTCTGAAAGGCGGGGAGGATGCAGCAAGGTACAAAAAAAATCGAGGCGGACATGCCGCCTCGTGAAGAAATACCGGAATAACCTTATTTGACGCTGTTGACGAGCGGGGTGAGTCCCTGGATACGGACCTCCAGCTTGTCCCCTGACTGGATGGGCCCCACGCCGCTCGGGGTTCCGGTCAGGATGATGTCGCCTGGAAGGAGTGTCATGTTGGTTGAAATGAAACTCACCAGGTCAAAGCAGTTGAAGATCAGTTGGCTGGTGTTGGAGTTCTGCCTCAACTGGCCGTTTTGAAAGAGTTGGACCGTCAATTCGTGGGGATCGATCTTGTTCTCCACGTAGGGGCCGAGCGGTGTGAAGGTGTCGAAGGACTTGGCCCGTGCCCACTGGCTTTCCGATTTCTGGATGGTCCGGTCGGAAATATCTTGGGCAGAGGTGTAGCCGAAGATGTAGCGCGAGGCTGCTGCGGGAGTGACATTTCGCACCCTACGGCCAATCACGATGGCCAATTCGGCCTCGAAATGGGTCTCGTGCTCAGGGAAAGGGATATCGATTTTGCCGCCATCCGCAATCAGGGAGGTGGGAGCCTTGAGCCAGAAAAGTGGTTCGGACGGGGGCTCCAGACCTGATTCGCGTGCATGGTCCAAATAGTTGAGCCCCACACAGATAACCTTGGAAGGCACCACCGGGATGAGGGTTTTGACACCCTTGCGCGGAGTTGGCTTCTTGGCGAAAGAAGGTGAGCCAAAAACATCCCCTTTCAACTTGAAGAGCTCACCATCCACTACCTTGGCGTAGAAAATGTCGTCGCCCTTCTGAAATCGACCTATGGCAGCCATAAGAGTTCCGGTTTGTACCATTTATCGAATGACAGTCGCAAGCCGAAAGTCCATGAGGCCAAGGGGGTTGGAAAACGGGAGAACGAATGGCTGGTCCTTAGAACTTGATCAGCCATTCCATTCTGGCTCCCCAAAGTTCCTGGCTGTCGCTTCGAAGGGCGCCAAAAACGTCGGTTACAAGGACATGTCTTCTTCCAAAAGCCTTTTGAAAGCGCATTCCGAGGGCCTCCGAGGATTCCATGCCTCCATCCGTCGAAGTCACACCACCTGCTTCCAGGACCAGCTGAGTCCGGCGGAGGTCTCCAAAGAATTTTTGGTAGCCAAGTGCTGCTCCCACATTGTTTTGAGCCCGGTTGTCTAGGGGACTGGTGTAGCGTCCGATCCCTACGGCGGAAAAGAGGATTCCTGTCCTGCCCAAGGGGCCACCGGCATCAGGGGCTCTTGCTGCCGAGCTAAACTGATCGATTGCCCAGAAGGAGTTGAGGTAGATGAGGTCGTGTCCGTGAGGGAGGTCCCGTGAAAGTTGGGAGAACAGGATCCATCCATTTCCGGTCCTGCCATCCTCAATCCCGGTGGACTGGGACATGGCACCGCGCAGGGTGGCGTTCCATAGGCCGAATCGCCGGATGGCACCAAGCCCGAGAAAGACGCCATCACTCTGATGGGGTGAGAAGGCATAGAAGGCATCGAATTCAACCGTGGTCCTCTCGAAGTCCAGGAAGGAACTGAGGCCGGCCAGCTTGCCCCCCGGGTCCTTCCGGTTGTCGGCGCCTTCGATCTGGTTCCATGCAAACACTCCGGACACCTTGAGATGGGAAGCCAATCCAGGGAGTAGTGCGTTGCGGGTGATTCCAACGAGGTCGATGCTGTCATCCTCAAGGAGGAGCCCTTCCTGGAGACGATAGGGCTGTCGCCCCACTGAGAGGCCATAGTCGAGACCTCGGGAATCATTGGTGTCCAGTCCCGGAAAGATCTCACCAAACTCTCCTTCGAAGAAAAGGATGTGAGGAGTGGCGCGATACGGGTCGATCCACCCCTGGGTTGGGACTGGCTCGAACTGGTAACCCGAGAAGCGGTTCAATCGATCAAAGGGCCGGAATCCAGCGACGATCCGTTCGGTAGGGCTGAGCTGGAGATTGCCCAGAAGTTCAAGTCGGTTGGCCCATTCGGTGTGTCGAACGGGGCCGGTGTCCTGTGTCTGGATTGCACTCCTGAGACTGCCATAGAGCATGAAGGAGGGATTCCAGGTGGCTCCGGTTGGAATCTTGAATCCCTTCCTGACCTCACCGGTGTCGAGAAACGGGTCGCCGAGTTCCAACAGGGGTTTCGGGCGTTCGGGAAAGGCTTCGGTCGCCAGTGGCTTTGGCTTTGAGTAGAGGCCACCACTGGCCCCGAGAAGGTTCTGGGCTATTAGAAGCAGGAAAGTGAGCAATGGCCCTGTAAGCCGTCTGAAACTGCGCATGGGAGAACAGTCAGCCGTCGATCGGGCTCAGGTTTTCAGTGGAATTCCGGCTTATCCCAGCGGGGGGAGGAAGTTGGTTGAG
Organism: uncultured Verrucomicrobiota bacterium; assembly: GCA_964554035.1. GTDB lineage: Bacteria > Verrucomicrobiota > Verrucomicrobiia > Limisphaerales > CAZKNW01 > CAZKNW01. The sequence goes on along the minus strand of CAZKNW010000382.1, from coordinate 1,466 downwards.
GTCCACCGTCACGTCCCTGGTGTCCTCGTCTGCAACGTAGGTCTTGTCCCAGAGAACCATGTGTCCCTCCACGATCCGGGAAGCCACCTCTGAGGCACTGAGGTTGAAATCGAATCCGACGGACTGGATCTCCTTCACAAGATTGACGGGAACCATGCCTGCGATGAGCTGGACGTTGATCTCGTAGGGGCCTTCGCCCTGCATATCCCTTCGGGAAACCTTGTAGCGCGCCTTGCGCGTGCCGTTGGGTGGGATGCCCCTGCGATGAATGCGGAGTCCGTTGGGGCGGCCGGTCAGGATGGATGAAAAGGGTTCGGGCCGGACAAAGGGCAGGGGATCAGGCGAAAGGTTCACGGCGAGCACCTGTTCCCGCTCGCTTCCCCTGATGTTGGTCGTCAGAAACTTGGACTGGAGACTGAACAGCTGGCGGTCCAGCGGCAGGTTCCCATTGCGCACGTGTTCGGAGTGGCTGTCCCTGAGATCACCGTCGGGATCAAGATCTCCGGATTGGAGGACGACTCGTCCCGCAGCATCCTTGACGGTGACGCGGAGGAAGACCACCCGTTCCGCATCGAAGCCGGTCGGTACATTGTGTCCGTCCGATCCGTTCTTCACTTCAATCTCGAACTCAAGTCCACGTCGGGAAGAGGCCTTCTCGATATGAAGGTCGCCCAGTTGATAGCCCCTGCGGAGGAGCTGCAGTCTTTGCTCATGCGCCTTCTGCAGCAATGACTGCTGGCGCTCGATGATGGCGCGAGCCTCGAAGCGGTCGTCAGGTGTCTTCCATCTCGAGGGGAAGTCGGCATCGTCCGTCACTCTTTTCTCGAAATCATCCGTTCCCCATCCGGCCTCATGCTCGAAAAGCAGCCATTCGCGCATGGACGCCAGCTCCTGTGCCTTGGGTGAGTGCGGGAAGATGCCGGGATGCACAATCGAATGGTCAGGGCCGACGAACATGTGGTTCGTCCGCTTTCGTGGTTGGGTGGGGATACCGCCAACCACGGCAGCGGGCTCCAGTCGATAGTCCGACTTGATTCCGGGATCGGTGCCCATGTGGCAGTCCTGGCAGCTTTCTCCGCGATGGGCAGCCGGCGAGTTCTTGAACTGGCTGAAGGCTTCCTCCAGGCGGAAACCGTTGGGGAGGGTGACGTCATGGCAGGTGCCGCAGAAACCGGATGTGGTGAGTTGGAAGAAACGCTCGACGCCTCCGTGGACCTCCCGGGACGCAGGGGCGTCATTGTCACCAAGGCGATATTCGCTGGAATTGAGGACCCGTTCGAATTCGGAAGAGCCGGTTGGCCCATTGACGGGGACTTCAAGGCCACCTTTCTTCATGGCGAAGCGGCCGCTGATCTTGCCGTAGGTCTCCTCCATCCTGTGGCAGGTGATACAGGTGACGCCTTCCCTTGAAACGGGATGGCGATCCATCACGCTCATGAAGGTCTCCTCCCCCATGGCCATGCCTG
>CAZKNW010000381.1:0-4335 GCA_964554035.1 uncultured Verrucomicrobiota bacterium | reverse complement strand
CTGATTGCTCGAATCGAGGCGTCCCTGGCACACAAAAGGTTGAGGGAAAAGGAGGCGCTTTTCACCCGGCAACTGAAGCTGGAGAAAGAACATTCCGAGCGTCTGGTGAATGCCGTGATCCCTATCGGAATCTCGCTCCTGAAGGAGAAGGATTATCATCGATTGATGGATCGGGTCCTGGTTGAAGCCAAGGACCTCTGTCATGCAGATGGAGGAACCCTCTACCTGATGAAGGAAAACCAGCTTCACTTCGTTCTGTTGAAGAATGATTCTTTGAAGATCGAAATGGACGGGCTTCAGGATACCGCACCCTTCCCTCCCTTGAATCTTTATGATCCCGTAACAGGAGAGCCCAATCACTCCCAAGTGGCGTGTCATGTAGCCTTGGATGGTCTCTCAATCAACATCCCGAATGCTTACGACGTCCAGGGTTATGACTTTCAGGGAACACGGCTCTTTGACGAACGGACGGGCTACAAATCGATCTCATTCCTGACCACCCCCCTGAAGAACGACCAGGGAGAGGTCATCGGAGTGCTTCAGTTGATCAACGCCAAGAACCCCGACCTAGGGATCGTAATTCCCTTCGAGCTTTCTCTTCAAAGATCCGTGGAGTCGCTGGCCGACCTTGCTGCCGCAGCCATGGAGAACACCGCAGCAGGCAAGACCAGCTTGTGATGATTTTGACGATGGGGAAGGGAACAGGCAGTCTCAGCACCAATTCCATGCAGGCAGACGTAGACACAGCGGGTGAAAGAATAGATGCACTTCGCCAGGAGCTGGCCGAATTCGATGACTTTGGCTGCAGGACGCAGGTTGGGAAGATCCAAGTCGGATCGACAGACAGTTGTCCCGTCTACACAAACGAATTCTGGACTGCCCGACAACGGGAGGCACATCGCCTTCATGAGATATCCTACCGGGCCTGTTTCAAACCCCAATTACCAAGGTTCTTCATAGAGCGCCTGACCACGATCGGTGATGTGGTCATGGATCCGTTCATGGGACGCGGAACCACGCTGTTGGAGGCGGCTCTCTTGGACCGCTGCCCGGCAGGAAATGATATCAACCCGCTGAGCCGCATGTTGATCAGGCCGAGATTGAATCCGCCACGACAGGGGGAGGTCGAAGAGCGGCTGGAAAAAATGGATCTCACTGGAAACGTGGAGACATGGGAAGACCTTCTGACCTTCTACCATCCGGAAACCCTTTTGGAGGTGACTCATTTGAGAAGGCTGCTGCTTGAGAGACAGACGAACGGTACTCTTGACCACATAGACGAATGGATACGGATGATCGCTGTGAACCGTCTGACCGGCCATTCCAATGGATTCTTCTCAGTCTATTCCCTGCCGCCTAATCAGGCCGTTTCGATTCAGTCTCAAAAAAGGATCAATGAAAGGCGGAATCAGGTGCCCCCGAAACGTGATATCAAGTCGCTGATCTCGAAGAAGTCCGCAAATCTACTGAAATCCATCTCCGAAACAGATCGTTCAGCTTTGGCTTCCCGGGCACCCGATGCCCGACTGACAACAGGTTCAGCCGATCAACTTGAAGGTTTTGCATCGGAGAGCGTCGATCTCGTGGTGACCTCGCCCCCGTTCCTGAACATTGTGAACTACGCAACCGACAACTGGCTTCGGTGCTGGTTCACGGGGATCGAATCCGGGGATGTGGAGGTGCTCATGTCGGGGAGCACCCGGCAGTGGACGATCTTCATGGCACGCGTCTTCCGAGAGCTGGCCAGGGTGTTGAAGGCATCAGGCCACATAGCCTTTGAAGTAGGGGAAGTGCGACAGGGAAAGGTGAGACTGGAGGAATCCGTTCTTGAGGCGGCGGAAGCGGCTGGCCTTCGAGCAGACCTGGTGCTGATCAATGCCCAGGAATTCACCAAAACCGCCAACTGTTGGGGAGTCGACAACAACAGCGGAGGAACCAATACCAATCGAATAGTCCTGTTGAGAAAGGAATCAAAATGAAATTGAAAGAACGATGCGCAACGGCGCTGCTCCTGTTTCTGGCCCTGTCCTGGGCTCAGGCCCAAAGCCCGAAAAAGGGTGAAACCCTTCTGATCCTCGGTGACTCGAACACCTATGCGGGTAACTACGTGTCCATGATCGAAGCGAGCTTTTTCAAAGAGGGACGAGGAGTTGAGGTTCTCGGTATCGGTCTACCAAGTGAAACCGCATGCGGATTGTCCGAGCCTGCCCATCCCTTCCCAAGACCGAATGTGCACGAGCGTCTGGAAAGAACGCTCAAGGCGATCAAGCCCGATGTTGTGACCGCCTGTTACGGAATGAACGATGGCATCTATCATCCCTTTAGTGAGACGCGCTTCGAGGCCTACAAGGAGGGTATTCGATCCCTGATCAGCAAAGTCGATAACCAAGGGGCACGTCTCTATCTTCTTACACCACCACCCTTTGATCCGGTACCGATGAAAAACAGTGGAAAACTGGTGCCGGCGAACGGCAAGGAGTTCGCGTGGTTTGCCATTTACGAGGACTATGATGAAGTATTGGCCCGCTACAGCGAATGGATCCTTTCCCTCGAGGGAGAATCAGGTGTGGCCGGAGTCATCGATGTCAGGAAGCCGATGCTCGAATTCGTGAAGGAACAGAGGAAATCAAACCCCCAGTTCACTGTCTCGAAAGATGGTGTCCATTTCGATGAACATGCCCATTGGATCCTCGCGAAAACCGTTCTGAAGGCTTGGGGAGAGGCCGATCCGGTCCGCCCCGAAGACGCCTTTCTAAAGAAGGTGGACCAACGACAGACTCTCCTTAGGGATTCCTGGCTGGAACACATCGGCCACAAGCGGCCGATGAAGAAAAAGGGGAAGCCCATAGGAGACGCCAAAAGGGAGGCGGCGAATCTCATGAAGGAGATTCAAAAGCAGATTGGAAGACCATGAAGGCAACAACGTTGAAGCGATTGTGTCCCGCACTCTTAGCGGCAGGGTGTCTCTTGGCAGCCTCCGTGCAGGGAGGACCCTGGCAGGCCAATGGATTCAAGATAGGAGAGGTCACCTCGTCCGAGGCTGTGATCTGGACCCGACTGAGCCAAAATCAGGAGCGGGTACACAAGCCGGGCGTTCTCCCGATCATCTACTATCGGAATTCGAAAACGGGAAAACTGCTACTCAAGCCGGAGGATGGACGCAAGGATTGGATCGTCGAGAACACGGATAACAGCCTCTACAACAAGGGAACCCGCTACATTCCCGTGCCGAGCTATCCGGAGGGCGAATCGCTTGAGACGGTGGATGGAGCCGTGCCGGGAATGGAGGGTGAGGTGCGAGTTCGCTACAGGAAATCAGGAGATCAGGAATGGGAGACCACGCCTTGGGAAAGGGCAACGGCCAGTACGGACTTCACCAGGCATTTCAATCTTCGGGGCCTGTCGTCTGATAGCCGATATGAGCTCAGGGTCGACACACGTCTGTCAAAGGACCATGCGGGAGAAACATTGACGGGTAACTTTGGAACGGCGGCAGAACCAGGTAAGCCTTCCAACGTGGTCTTCACCGTTTCAACCGGGCAGGCCTACATCCATATCGATGATGAGGTGAACGGCTTCCGGTTCTACAAGGCCATGGAGAAGCTCCAGCCTGATTTCTTTGTACACACCGGTGACTTTCTCTATTACGACAGGCTGGCGAAGGACATCGATCTGGCGAGGTGGCATTGGCAGAGGATGTTCAGCTGTCCTAACCTAGAGTCCTTTCATCGCCAGGTTCCCATCTACTATACAAAAGATGACCACGACACATGGATGGATGACTGCTATCCGACCATGAAATCGGACTTCATGGGCACCTTTACCTTTGAGGATGGACTGAAGCTGTGGCGGGAACAGCTACCCATGAGCGAGAAGCCCTACAGGACCTTCAGGTGGGGCAAGGATCTTCAGGTCTGGATCGTGGAGGGACGGGAGTACCGGAGTGCCAATCCTGACCCGGATGGACCCGACAAGACCATTTGGGGAAAGGTACAGATGGACTGGTTCAGAAGGACCGTGGAAGCGTCTGATGCGACGTTCAGGCTCTTGATTTCACCGACGCCAGTCGTGGGACCCGACAGGGACAACAAGTTCGACAATCATTCAAATCCCAACTGGTCTCGGGAGGGAAACGAATTGAGGCGCTTCATCGCAAGCCAGAAGAACATGTACGTGGTCTGCGGCGACCGGCATTGGCAATATATCTCGGTGGATGATGAGACCGGTGTGAAGGAATATTCCTGCGGTCCAGCCTCGGATGCCCATGCAGGAGGGTGGACCAACGACATGCTCCGTGCAGAGCATCGTTACCTCAATGTGACCGGAGGATTCATT
>CAZKNW010000380.1:0-4359 GCA_964554035.1 uncultured Verrucomicrobiota bacterium | reverse complement strand
ATTGCCGTTGGGGTGGCGGTTGAAGAAAGTCCCTGTCCGACCGTTTCTGGAGGCACTGGTTTGATAATGGCCACCGCGCTGGTCTCCCGGTTCGCGGATACCGGCCAGCTTGTGGTCCTCGCTCCAGCTTCTGCCATCCCCGCTGGTTTCCCAGTAGAGTTCCCGGACCCCTGTATACTTGGTGAACAGGTGGAGGAAGCCGGTTCCCGCGGTATGGTGGGGCTGGGGATAGGTCAGTTCTTCCTGACGCACTTCCTCGAAGCCATCGATGTTATAGGGTTTCAGGCTGCGATACTTGAAACCAGGGCGGGCTCGGGCACGACCACTCACAAAGACCCAGAGGTGCCCATGGTCGTCGATGGCGAGGCTTGGGTTGTCGTGAGGATCGTTGACTCCATTCTTGTCATGAACAACCACCGGTTTTGGGACCCTGTTCCGGGCATGGTCATAGAAAGAGATCATGCACAGGAGGTGTCGCTTGTCGGGACCGGTGGTGCCTCCATAGACGAAGAAGGTCTTGTTGACCTCAGGACAGTGGATGGCGAGGGGAGTGTGCTTGGCTGTGTAGGTTCCCAGTCCCCCTGAATACTTGTCTCCATAGGGGAATGTGGGTTTGTTTGATCGCGGGGCATATGCCTGGCCGTTGGAGCCCTTCCCATAATATTGACCGAGGGTGAACCAGATTCCCTTGTAGCCGTCGATGCGCCGCACGGCGTTTTCTTCGGCCTTGGATGTGATGGTTGTGGTTGCGATGAGCAAAAGTAGGACTTGGAAGTGAATCATCTTCATCTTTGGATAGCTTTGAAAATCGGGAGTACCATGGTCGGAAAGGGATTTCGACGACCATCGAGGAAGGAGGAATCCCGATCAACTCCCATTCCGCCGGGCTTCCCCTGAGCAGGGTGAGTTGCTAGTTTCCGCGCCGATGTCACCACGTAGTGCACAACGATGGGCAGCCGGGTTCGGGTTTGCCGGTGTCAGCCTGGGGGCTTTTGGGGCACACCTGCTTGAGAAGATCCTTATTCAGAACGAGACGGTTGAGATCTGGGAGACGGCGGTTCTTTACCATCTGGTTCATGCTGTTGTTCTTTTGACCCTGTCCAGAAGCCATGCCGTGTTGAGGACGGCCTTTGTCTCATTTGCTTCCGGGACAGCTGTCTTTTCAGGGACGCTTTATGTGCTGGCCCTCACAGGAGTCAAGTGGCTGGGGGCCATCACTCCGATCGGCGGGGTACTTCTCCTGGTGGGGTGGGGGATGTTGTTTTTTCAGAAGGACGGAGAAAGCAGTCATGAGTGACACGATCGAATTTTTCAACCGTTACACGGGCCGGATCGAGAGGGAGAAGGTCTATGGAGATGGCTTCCTGAAGTGGACCTATCAGACGGTTCTTGGAAGGCTCAGCCTCAAGGCGTTGGTCAGGAGAAAGGCATTCTCGGACTGGTATGGATGGAGGATGGACAAGCGTGGCAGCGTCTCAAGGATCCGACCCTTCATCCGCAAGTTTGGCGTGGATGAATCAGAGTTTCTCCATCCGGTGGACTGGTTCAGTTCCTTCAACGATTTCTTCTACCGTGAGCTGAAACCGGAAGCGCGGCCGATCTTCAAGGACGAGACGGTCGCTGTTTTTCCCGCGGATGGAAGGCACCTCGGGTTCCAGGATGTCAGCAGGATGGATGGCATCTTCGTGAAGGGGGATCAGTTCTCTCTGGAGGAGTTGCTTGGGGGCGCTGAGGTGGCAAAACGCTACAAGGAGGGTTCCATGATCCTCTCAAGGCTATGCCCGGTGGATTATCACCGCTATCACTTTCCGGTGGATGGCCGCTTTACCAGCCTGAAACTCCTGAATGGCCCCCTCTACTCGGTCAATCCCATCGCGTTGAAACAGAACATCCGGATCCTCGCCCAGAACAAGCGGATGCTGAGCTTCATCGAATCCACCCAGTTTGGCCGGGTTGCCATGCTGGAGGTGGGCGCTACCTGTGTTGGATCGATGGTTTACACGGTCGACAACGGAGTGAAGGTCGAAAAGGGGGATGAAAAGGGCTATTTCCGCTTTGGAGGCTCCTCAACCATCCTTCTTTTTGAAAAGGCTACCATCACCCTCTGTGAGGATCTGGTCGAGAACTCGGAACAACACCGTGAGCTCTATGCGAAGATGGGGGATGTGATGGGAACGGCCGTGGTCTGATCGATGGAGGTGATGGATGGAATCGTCACGCAAGCACCTGCCGCGCGTCATCTTCCATCTCGACATGGATGCCTTCTACGCGTCGGTGGAGCAGCGTGACCGGCCCGAATTGCGCGGAAAGCCGGTGATTGTCGGAGGATCGCCGGACAGTCGGGGGGTCGTCTGTGCAGCCAGTTATGAGGCCCGGAAATTTGGGGTTCGCTCCGCGATTCCGTGCAGCCAGGCAAAGCGACTCTGCCCTCAGGGAATTTTTGTCCGCCCAGAGTTCACCCGCTACCGTGAGGAGTCCCGTCAGATCATGTCGATCGTTGAGGAGACAGGGGCCGTCATCGAGCAGGTGTCCATTGATGAGGCCTACCTGGACCTTTCGGCTGCGATGCGAAGAAAAATGCCGGAACAACTGGAGCAGGCGGACGCCCTTCTTTACGGAGCGGTGGAACTGGCGAAGCAGCTCAGGAGGAAGATCACAGAGCAAAGGAGTCTGACTGCGAGCATCGGGATCGCCGGCAACAAGCTCCTTGCCAAGTTGGCCAGTGACTTCAACAAGCCGGATGGGATGACCCTGATTCCCGAGAGGGACAAGGTGGCCTTTCTTCGTCCTCTCAAGGCAGGTGTGATTCATGGAGTGGGCAAGGTAACCGTGGAGTCCCTGAAACGGGTGGGGATTCACACGGTGGCTGACCTTCAGGATTACAAGGGGAACCTGCAGAATGTGGTGGGGGCCTTTGGCTGGGCATTGAAACGCTATGCCTATGGAGAGGATTCGCGTCCGGTGGAGACGGTTGATGAGGTCAAGAGCATCAGCAGTGAGAACACCTTCGAACGTGACACGGACAACCGGCCCTACTTGCGTGACTGCCTGCTCGAGCAGGCGGAAGACATCGTCCAGCGGCTCAAGCGCCATCGCCTCTCGGCCTATACCGTTCAGGTCAAGGTGCGCTACTCGGATTTCACGACCCTGACCCGGCAGATCACCATGGAGAACCCCGTCAACGAGGCGAAGGAGATCTTCGACATCGGATGCCACCTCCTGAGGAGGGATCGCCTTGTGAAGAAGCCACTCAGGTTGCTTGGGCTGGGTGTGAGTTCGCTCACCGAACTCTCCGCCGTCCAGTTGGAGTTTCCCCTGGAATCGTGAATTCTGAATTGGAGATTGAGTATTCAACATCGGGTGTTTTCCCAATCCTCCTCGCAAACGTAACGCCCATGGACTTGGCCATCTAGGGGGCTTCGGCTAAAAATTGAGCATGCAAGCCATCCTTGCCCTGGATCAGGGTACAACGAGTTGTCGTGCCATGTTGTTTGGTCGGGACGGCCGGGTTTTGGCCCGAGCCCAGCAGGAGTTTCGACAGATCTTTCCGGAGCCGGGACTGGTGGAGCACGATGCCAATGAGATCTGGGAAACCCAGTCGAAGGTGGCTGAAGAGGCCGTGATGCAGTCAGGATTGACTCCAGGAGAGATAGCTGCAGTGGGCATCACCAACCAGAGGGAGACGGTGGTGGCATGGAACAAGGAGAGCGGGGAACCTGTTGGCAATGCCATCGTCTGGCAGGACCGGCGGACATCGTCGATGTGTCATCACCTCCAAAGGGACGGGGTTGAGTCGATGCTCAGGCGAAAGACGGGACTCCTCATCGACCCCTATTTTTCAGGCACCAAGCTGAGGTGGCTGATGGAGAACCGACCCGAAGTGGCCAGGCTGGCCAGCCGGGGAAAGCTGGCCTTTGGAACAATCGATTCATGGCTGGCATGGAAGCTGACCGGGGGAAGGAAACATGTCACCGACATGGCCAACGCCAGTCGGACCCTACTTTACAACATTCATGAAAGAAAATGGGACAGGGAGCTTTGTGAGTTTTTTTCCGTTCCAGTGGAATCGTTGCCGGAGGTCGTTTCCAACAGCGCTGTTTTGGGAGAGGTGTCTGGGCTGGGATGTTTGAAAGGCGTTGTGATTGGGGGCATGGCGGGCGACCAGCAGGCGGCGCTCTTCGGGCAGGCCTGCTTTGAGAAGGGCATGGCCAAGAATACATATGGAACAGGCTGTTTCCTGCTCATGAACACGGGCCGTGAACCGGTGACCTCTGAGAACAAGCTGCTGACCACCATCGCCTGGCAGGTCGGAAATGACGTGAGCTATGCCCTTGAGGGAAGTATCTTCATTGGGGGCGC
>CAZKNW010000379.1:0-4359 GCA_964554035.1 uncultured Verrucomicrobiota bacterium | reverse complement strand
CGAAAACAGCAAGCCCATGGATCTCAAGCTGATCGAGAGGCTGCAACCAGGGCGTGTGCCTCAGGAAGCGTGATTTGGGGAATCTGTGGAGGCGCCTCTATGAGCGCCTCACTTCCCAAGCAATGCGCGCTCATAGGTACGCCGCTACAATCGTTCTCCTACCGCGTCACCCTGGGTGAGCCCCAGACCGTCCAGCAGGCGTGGTTGTTTTCCTTGCCGGATTCTACGATCAATTCGAGCTGCTTCACCCCATTCAGACTTACCTCGATCCTTTCGGTCTCACTTCCCTTGATGAGTTTGGTCCGATGTAACTCCCGGCCATCGCCCTTGATGATGAAAACTCCGGAACTGTTTGATGCCCCGCCGTTTTGAAGACCGACAAGAGTTGTGAGCTTCTTCCATCGTCCATCCAGATCGAAGACATATCGCGAGCGGGCATGGGCGTAGAGGCCCTTTTCATGAAACTCCCCTCCCAACATCAGAAGCGGGTTGTTGTGGGATACATCGAGATCATAGGCATTGCGCGTGGGTTTTCCCCAAGCCGTTTCCGCACGACGCCATTCCGCATCGGACAGCCAGGCTTCCTTGTCCTGGGTGTCGGCAAGACTCAGTGGCCTTACCGGATTACGAAGTGAAAGAAGGTGCCGAAGCTTCCGGGAAGATACTTCGTCCAGTCCTTCATTGAGCTCCTTGCCTTCAAATTCCATCAGGCGTTCCTTGTCCCCTGAGGCAAAGGCTTCAACGGCCTTCTGAACGATCAGCTCCCCGTTCAACCTCTTTGCAACACCCTGGCGATCCTTGGGGATATTGAGGGAAAAACTCCGGGTAACGACCGCGCCATTGGCATGCACGGTTGCCAGTCTCAGTTGGAAATCACCATCCGCCCAGAGGTTGACGGGGATAAGGAACCGGCCATCCACCACCTCACCCACCCAGGTCCGCGCATCGTAGTTTTGTCGCCCCGGAGGATCCACATAGGCGATGACTCCAATGGTCTCGATAACCGAACGAACCCTTCCTGAGATCCCGATGCGCGTGCCTTCCTGGGCAAAGGAAAGATCGATGAACGAAACATCGGGAGCCGCGTCCACCTGCTTTCGGGTCCTGGTGAAAAGAGGATGCACCGCCAGTCTGAGACAGCTGGCAAGAGTCATGAAACTCCCCTTGCCTCCTCGCTTCTCCGAACGGTAGGAAAAATTTCCGCTTCCCATGAGGGCCAGCCCCAGACTGCCTCGTTCACGCCCTGATTCTCCATTGTGTGGAAGACTGAGTCCATGCCCCAGCTCGTGGGCAATGCCACCAATGTAAAGGGTGTTGAAGTCACCGAGGGACTTCTCGAACTGCCCGAGGTGCTCCTCGTAGCGGAAACGGGTCTTCGTATCCTCGTAGTGCAACGTGTCCTGCAGTCGGCTGTCCGCCGCAAAACAGAGCCCATGGGTTTGATCTGCACCGAGACCGTAATAGGGAGAGTGAAAGACATGGGTCCCATCCTCCTTCTCGCGGCAGAGACCGCAGATGATCAGCACGAATTCCCGCTCAACATCAAAAGTCCCCTTCACAGCCCGCTTCACCTCCCGCCGGATCAGGTCACCGGATGCATATGAATAGGCATCCGCATTGGATCCCCCCTTCACGACATGGAGCCTGAGTTTTCCGTTCTCATCCAGCTCCAGTGGAAAGGTCTTTTTCCCAAATCCGTTCCGCTCCATCTCATTACGGTAGAAGCTCTGGATGTCCTTGAGGATCCGATCCATGCGATCCGCATATCCGGCCAGCGGCGGCTGGTCTGCCGCATGGAAGTAAACGACCTTCAAGGTCTGCCCTGCGGAACTGGCTTCCTTGTGGAACGCCTCAATCTTTCCCGCCATCTGTCGTCCAAGTTCCGGACTGGGAGTCATCTGTCCGAGAGCCGAAAAAACGACAACCAAAATCAAAAGCACAAGGAATCTCTGGGTAAGTTTCATGAAAGGAACAGGTTACGAGGACAGAGGTGTCCGAGCGACCGGAATGTTCAGCAAAAGTCCAAGGATTCTTCTGGCCAGCCGCCCAAAGGTTTCGTACGCATACCCGACGTTTTTTTGCTGTCATTATGCTTACGATCAAAGATCTCAAGAAGTCCTTCGGCGGACGCACCCTCTTTGAGGGAGCCTCCATGCAGATCAACCATGGGGACAAGGTTGCCCTCGTGGGACCCAATGGAGCCGGAAAATCCACCATCTTTTCCCTGATTCTAGGCCAGGACGAGGCCGACGAAGGTACCATTGACCGCGACGAGTGGACCACCGTTGGCTTCCTGCCCCAGGAGGCCGAGGCCAAGGCGGACGAAACCGTCCTCGACATTGCAACGGGGCGGGCGGGCGCGCTCGAGGAGCTTGAAAAGCAGTTGAAGCAGCTTGAAGACGCCGGAGACATCGCATGCATTGAATACTACGAAGCCCAGGGAAAACATGACACCCTCATGGATCCCGGGTTCGAGGCCAAGGCCAAGAAGGTGCTCATGGGCATGGGCTATCGCGAAACAGAATTTGACCGTCCTGCCCGCGAACTCAGCGGAGGCTGGGTCATGCGTGCCCATCTTGCCCGGATCCTTGTCATGGAGCCCGATCTCCTGATGCTGGACGAGCCCACCAACCACCTCGATCTCCACTCACTCCTTTGGGTACAGGAATACCTGAAGGACTATGGTGGCGCGATCCTGATGATCTCGCATGACCGCCAGTTCATGGACGAACTGGTTCAACAGATCTACGAAATCGACAACCGCCAGGTCATCACCTACAAGGGCAACTACACGGACTATCTAAAGCAGAAGGAGGAGAATTTCGAAAGGCAGCACAACGCCTGGAAGAACCAGCAAAAGGAGATCAAGTCCCTGCAGGAATTCGCCAACCGCTTCCGCTCCGTGGCGTCCAAGGCGGCACAGGCCCAGAGCAAGCTCAAGCAGATCGAGCGCATGGAGATCATCGAGAAGCCACGTGCGCCCAAGAAGCCTTTCCGCTTCCAGTTTCCCCAGCCCGAGCGCGGCGGCCAACGTGCGATCATGCTGGAGAACATCCATTTCTCCTACGATGGCGTGAACAAGGTTTATGACGGCATCGACCTCATGGTCGAGCGTGAGGAGCGGACCGTCCTGGTCGGCCCCAACGGATCAGGCAAATCGACACTGATCAAGTTGCTTGCCGGGGAATTGGAGCCACTTCAGGGAGACCGGAAGCTCGGTCACAACGCCAAGCTTGGCTACTTCAGCCAGCACCGTTCCGCATCATTGAATCCCGAAAACTCGGTGATCGACGAGGTGATGGGCATGAGCGAAGCCATCAAGGAGAACGAGGCGCGTGCCATTCTCGGTTCCTTCATGTTCCGCAAGGAGGAGATCTTCAAGAAGACCGCAGTGCTCAGTGGTGGTGAGAAGAGCCGCCTGAATCTGGTGAAATTCCTGGTGGATCCTCCAAACATCCTGCTGATGGACGAGCCCACGACCCACCTCGACATCCTGACGGTCGAATCCCTGATCATGGCCCTGCAGGCCTACGAGGGAACGCTGGTATTCATTTCCCATGACGTCTTCTTCATCCGGAAGCTCGCCACCAAGGTCCTCCATATCAACAATGGCAAGCTGAGGGCCTTCGCCGGCGGCTACGACTACTACCTGGAGAAGATGGGCACCAGCAATGCCCGCGAGGCCATCACCGCCAGCTGAGATTGCAGGTAGTCTCCCAGAAATGGGAGTCTCGTGACCCTTTCCGGGTTCCGCACGTTCGGAGCCTTTGAGAAGCTTGAGTCGTCCGGCAGGGAGACGCACTCCACCACGGAGGAGTCTGCCCGCGCCAAGGACTTCAGTACCCAGGTCCATCCGGCATACTCACCCATCAGAACATCCAAGGCCGCATCGCCCTGCTGTTGTTGACGGCAGCGCTCAGCGCGCCTTCCATGGGGGCCGCTTTTCGAGAAGCGCCGATGTTGGAGATCGAGACCATGAGCGGGACCCTTCCGCCGGTTTCAGAACGTCTTCCCCTGGTTCCTCTGATGGTCCAGGTAGAGGATGGGATCGGAAAGTACCGCGGCACGCTGAGACTCCCTTACATGGGCCCGGCAGATCAGGTCGCCTACTACCGCTACCTGTCCAATGAACAGCTGTTACGATGGTCCCCAGGCTGGAACAGGATCATTCCGAATCTCGCCGTATCCTTTGCAACCTTTGATTCCCACACCCGCTTTGAGTTCAAGCTGCGCAAGGGACTGCGCTGGTCGGACGGACATCCATTCACGTCGGAGGACATCCTCTTCTGGGCTGAAAGCATTGCCTCCGACCCCATTTTCAACGGCAATCCAGGAACCTTCCTGGGCAAGCGTTTCAAG
>CAZKNW010000378.1:0-4391 GCA_964554035.1 uncultured Verrucomicrobiota bacterium | reverse complement strand
GATCCCATGCTTGAGGAAACATTCCAGTCTTGTGAATATTGAGGCCGTGTCGTGGAGGTAGGCGTCCCGCCTGCCGGTTATTGGGGCGTCTCGCCCCAAGTCTTCACACCGCCTCCGCTGATCGCTTTCGCTTCCGGCAAGCCCCAGTCTTGATGAACGCATCCAACCATGCCTCCATCACCATGCCCTGACCGCCTGAAGACGGAACAACGAACGGAGGTGGCAAAGGGCCAATCCTCCTACCCTTTCTCACTTTCCATCTTCGCGCACGCGGCCTTCTTCGACAGAAACGCATCACCCACATGATGCAACCAGACAAAGAGCAGAAGCACCACGCCCACAGCGACCAGCGATGCCAGTGAGCCCGTCCATTGCAGGACGTCCCACTCACGCTGAATGGTCCAGACGAACTGGATCACGCAAAGCAGCGAGACCACGATCAAGGTGGGTTTCCTCCCGATGCGACTCGCAATCAAGGCACCGAAAGGCGCACCCACCACCACCACGGGCGCCGCCGCCAGCCAGTTTCCAAACAACTCCTCCGAAAGCCCGCCCTGGACGGCACGGGTCGCGATGCCCACCAAGGAGGTGAAGGCCATGAGGATGACCGAGGTGGGGATGGCGATCTTGAGATCAGCCCGACACGCCAGCACCAGGATGGCATACAAGAGCATGTCGACCCCGACACCGGTGATGGCTGCCGCCGTGGCACCGCCAAGAAAACCGACACCCAGTCCGGCCCACTGGTAGAAGCGCGCGGACATCTTCGATTCCCCTTCGGCCGAGACGATCTCCCCGATCTTCCAGAAATGAAGGATGCCGAAGCTGGCCCAGGTGATGGCAAAGACGAGCTTCACCCCGAGGGCCGGAATAAAGGGCGCCACCAGAAACACTCCTATCGGCGTGCCGATTGCCGATCCGATCAAGGCCCACTTCAGGATGTGCCATTCCAGGGGGATTCGACGACAGAAGATGAAGATGGAGGCACTCAGCATGCCTGCCGACTGGATGGCAAAGCTGAAGTCCCTTCCCAGGGAAGCAGGTTCGTTGAACAGAAGAACCAGAACGGGAAAGCCCACCGTGCCTCCCCCCATGGGCGTCGATCCTGCGAAATAGGAACCCAGTGCCATGGCGGCAGCGATACCCCAGTGTTCCACCACCACGCTCCAACGATCGGCGAGGGTGACGTAAAGCAGCCAACAGGCGTAAAACAGGGCAAGCCAGAGGAGGAAGGGACGAAGGGAATGCTTCAAGGCGCCGTGATGGGTCAACGCTTCATGTTCTGACGGGCCTTTTCAAGGATCTTGCGCTCCTGCTCCGTCAGGCTGTTGATCCCCTTCCTGGAGATCTTGTCGAGAATCGGATCCACCTGCTTGCTGATGAAGTCATCGGACGGCTCCACTTCGACATTGATGATCGGAGCCTGTTTTCTTCCGGGCTTCCGGGCACGAGTGCCACCTCCGGATCCACCCATGCCCTTGAAGGGATTGAAGTCAGCAAGGTCTCCCCCCTGATAGAACCAGCGGATGGTCATGACACCAAAGATAAGTCCTCCCAGATGGGCCCCGTGGGCAATGCCATCCGCCATCGCATTGTTGCCAAACCTTCCCAGGATCCCGAGCACCGCCATGCCACCAAAGATCCAGAGCAACACCCTGGCAGCGAAGGTGACAGGAAGGATGAAGAAGAGCAGAAGGGTGATACGCCGGTGGGGATTCAGGGTCGCATAAGCGGCCATCAAGCCATAGGCCCCGGCGGAGGCCCCCAAGACCGATCCCCCAAACCTTTCCGGAAAAAGGAAGGCTAGTATGACCTCCAGCAGCCCTCCCATCACTCCCGATGTAAAGTAGAGCTGCAGGAAACGACGCGGCCCAAGCACATCCTCGATGGCACGCCCAAAGAAATAGATCACCAGTCCGTTCAACAGGATGTGCAGAATGCCTCCGTGCATGAACTGGAAGGTGATGAACTGCCAGACGTAGCCGCTCTTGATGCCCTCCAGGGAAAGATAGGCAAAGGCACCCAGATCGATCTTCGTAAAGTTTTCGATCACGAACTGCGCGACAAAGCAGGCGACCAGCACAATCACCAGCTTGACGGTGACAGGCTGACTGGGACGGAACGAGCCTCCGTCGGACCTCATATAGTCGCGATCTTCCAACATGGGCGGAGCAAGGTAGTCGTGAACGATCTTTTTATCAATGGCCGGAGGAAAGCTTCTCCAGCTCCCGGCCCACCAGTTCCATCAACGGCGCCACGGTGCGTTCACTAAAGTCAAATTGACACCCGGCAGCCTCGAAAAGTTCAGGCAAAGTTCGCGAACCTCCGAGGGCCAGCGATTCCTGGTAGGCCTTGAGCGCCCCGGCCTTGTCCTTCTGGGAATTCGCCCAGACCTGCAGGGCACCGAGCTGGGCGATGCCGTACTCGATGTAGTAGAAGGGATGGATGAAGATGTGCAACTGCCGGTGCCACAAGTAGGAACGGATGTCCTCGAAGCCCGCCCAGTCCACGTCTCCACCAAAGCGATCCATCAATTCCAGCCAGGCCGCCTTGCGCTCTTCGGGCGTATGATCCGGATGGGTGTAGATCCAGTGCTGGAAGGCATCCACGGTGGCGATCCATGGAAAGATGCCTATGATCCCTTCAAGGTGCGTCTGCCTGGCCCGGTTGGCCTCATCCGTGCCATAGAACTCCTCAAGGAACTCACCGCCCAGCAACTCCATGCTCATGGACGCCACTTCACAGAATTCGAGGGGGGCATGCCGGTAGGCCGTCAGGTCCTCCTCGCGGGAGGCCATCGAGTGGAAGGCATGGCCCGCCTCATGCAGTAGCGTCTCCACATCCCTCTGCACACCGACCGCATTCATGAAGATGAAGGGAAGCCTGCTTTCCTCAAGCCCACACTGGTAGCCTCCAGGGGCCTTGCCCTTGCGGTTGTCCAGGTCCAGCAGCTTGAGGTCCTGCATCTGCTGGAACCAGCCCGCCAGCCCGCCATCGAGCCGGTCGAAGATCTTCTGGGAGCGTTCCACCATCTCGGAGACCTCCGTAAAAGGCTTGAGGGGATCACGGCCAAGCGGATCCACCGAGAGGTCCCAGGGGCGAAGCGTATCCAGTCCCATGTCCCCCTTCCTCCTCTTCTGGATCTCCTTCATCAGGGGCACCACACAGGTCTCCACCGCCTTGTGAAAGGCCTCGCAGTCGGCCGGGGTATAGTCAAAGCGCCGACGCTCCTTGAAGACAAAGTCCCGGTAGTTTTCAAAGCCCGCATTCGAGGCGATCCTGCGCCTCAGTGCCATGAGATCATCAAACTGCTTCTCGAACTTGTCGCCCTCCCTCAGGCGCCTGCGAGCGCTGGCCTCCCAGGCTTCCTTGCGAAGTTCCCGGTCCGTCTCCTCCAGGTAGCGTCCCATCTGGACCAGCGTCCGTTCCTCTCCACAAAACTGGACGGTCAACGAGCCGCTCAGCTTCTGGTACTGCTGGGTCAAACGGGCCTCCTCGGTCTCAAGTTCCACGTTCTCCTCCCGGTAAAGCTCCACGTGGACCTCTTCATCCCGGTCAAAGACGCGGTAGCGCTCCTTGTCGATTTCCTCCCGCACAGGATGCTCAAGGTAGATCTTCGAGAGGTTGAACTGCCTCGGCTTGGTGTTCGGTTCGATCTTTTCGACGTATTGGAGGTAGGACTTTTCCGCCTCCTCGCTCTCCGTGTGGCAGGTCATCGCGATATAGCGTTTGCTCGCCTCCTCATCGAGTGCGGCACTCAGCTCACCCCAGTCGATCAGCCAGTCCTCAAACTCGGCCACCGTCTTCGCCTCCGCGGCATTCTTCTCAAGTAGGTCAAACAGTGGCTCGACCTCGTCCCAGTTTCCAAGGTCCACATTGTCAGGGACGATCCGGCGGACTCGATACGGTTTCAGTTCAGCAAACGGAAGCAAACTCATGGCCCTGAGGATAGCGTCCCTGAGGGAATAGCCAAGCGCCGCGCGACCCCGGTCGTTGGGGTTGCCAAAAGATTCCGAATACTGGATTCTCCACTAGTCGACACCGAGGCCTACTGACAGGTTTGCTATGCCGCATCACCCTCCAGTCTCAATTGCCATCCTGGCGGAACAAAGGCAGGTCACGTGGCTTTCCTAGGTGTGCCTCATTGGCCTACTTCTGGCCATCCCTGCTCCGGCCGCCGAGCCTGCGCCATCAAGGACGTTGATCCGGAACGTCCACACCATTTATGAGCTCACGGAGGAAGAGGCAAAGTCGAAGCTCCCCGTCCAGTTTGAGGCCGATGTCCTTTACTCCGACACCTCATGGAACATGCTGTGGATCCACGATGCGACAGGCCGCCTGTTCATTGATCCACGGACCTGTCAGTCCGTTCCAAAGGCCCACACCCGCAT
>CAZKNW010000377.1:0-4400 GCA_964554035.1 uncultured Verrucomicrobiota bacterium | reverse complement strand
GTCTCACCTCCTACAACCCGTCAAGCGGCGAAGCACTTTGGTGGACATCCGGAATCAGCTTTCAACCCATCGGTATGGCCGTAGCCGGCGATGGAATGCTGTACGCGAGTTCATCGGGAACGGGCACCGGTGCACCCAACGACGGAGCACTCGGAGAGCCGGAGGAGTTCCTCCGCATGTTCGACAGGAACTCGGACGGGGAGATTACACGTGATGAGGTTCCAAAGGATGCCAGGATCAGACTCCGGAAGGAGGTGTCCGCCGACACCCCCGGAAACACCCTCGCCTATACCATGCTGCTATTTGGATTCTTTGACGGTAACAAGGACGGGAAGTTCACCCGGGAGGACTGGAAGGGATACCAGGCCTTCAAAAGAGGCAACCGGGACTGTGTCATGGCCATCCGGCCGGGAGGCTCTGGCGACATCACCGAATCCCACGTCGCGTGGAAGGGGTCCAAGGGAATCTCGGAGATGCCCTCCGCCCTCCACCATGATGGCCGTATCTATTTCATACGCGATGGAGGGATGCTGTCGGTTTATCACGCCAGGACCGGCAAGCTGATACTGGATGCCGAACGTATTGGATCCATGGGACAGTATGCAGCCTCCCCGATCGCATCAGGTGGACTCATCTATGCCTGCTCCGTCTCCGGAAAGGTAACGGTGCTGAAGGCAGGCGACGACCTGAATATCGTCTCCTCAAGTCATCTAAGAGAGAGGATCACCGCAACACCCGCCATCGTGGAGGGAAAGCTGTACATCCGGACCGACAAACACCTGATGGCATTCGGTGAAAGCAACCATTGATTTTTCTTAGCCAAGCCGGCCATACCAACCCAAACTCACCCTATGAGCGAGCATCCTGATCCCAACAAGGTCGAAGAAATCTTTGACCAGGCCATGGAACTGGACACGAAGGAGATCAGCGACTTCCTCGCAAAGGTCTGCGGAAGGAATGAGGCCCTTCGTCTCCGGGTTGAGGAACTCATCGAGGCCGCCCAATCAAGCGAGGGATTCCTTCAGGAACATGGCGTGACCCATTCTCTTGAGATCGAGGGACTGCCGGAAAGAATGCCCCTTGCAGGAGAGAAGCCGGGCATGTTCGTGGGGCGCTACAAGCTCCTGGAGAAGCTTGGTGAAGGAGGCTTTGGATCCGTGTGGGTCGCGGAGCAGAAGGAACCGGTCCGAAGAAGGGTTGCCCTCAAGTTGATCAAAATGGGCATGGACACCAAGCAGGTGATTGCCCGCTTCGAGGCGGAACGCCAGGCCCTGGCCATGATGGACCACCCCAACATCGCCAAGGTCCTCGACGCCGGCACAACTGACCAGGGACGCCCCTTCTTCGTCATGGAGCTCGTGAAGGGCACATCGATCACCAAGTACTGCGAGGACGAGCAACTGGAGGTCCGCACACGGCTCGATCTCTTCATCAAGGTCTGTCACGCGATCCAGCATGCCCACCAGAAGGGAATCATCCATCGCGACATCAAGCCCTCGAACGTGATGATCACCCTGCACGACGGCGTTCCCGTGCCCAAGGTGATCGACTTTGGAATCGCAAAGGCAACTCAGCAGGACCTGACCGACAAGACGATCTACACGCTCTACGACCAGTTCATCGGAACCCCGGCCTACATGAGCCCGGAACAGGTCGAGATGAGCGGACTCGACATCGATACCCGCGCCGACATCTACAGCCTCGGGGTGCTCCTCTACGAGCTACTGACGGGAGCCACGCCCTTTGATGGTGCCGAGCTGGTACACTCCGGCGTGGACGGGATGAGGCAGATCATCCGCGAACGGGAACCCATCCGCCCCAGTACCAAGCTGAGCCAGACGCTCAATCATGCAGAGAAGGACAACGGGGAAACCACTCCTGCGGAATCCAGGAGGCTCCTCAAGGTCCGTGAACGTGTTCCCGAGATCCGTGGAGACCTCGACTGGGTGGTGATGAAGTGTCTTGAGAAGGACCGGAACCGTCGCTACGAGTCCGCCGCAAGCCTCGCCACCGACGTTACGCGCCACACCCTTCACGAACCGGTGGAAGCCCGACCACCCAGCACGATCTACCGGTTCCAGAAGGCCTGGAGACGAAACCGAATGGTGATCACCGCCGCCATGCTGATCACCCTGTCCCTGTTCCTTGGCATCGCCATCAGCCTTTGGCAAACCCGCGAAGCCCTCAAGGCGAGAAACGAGGCAGAAACATCCAGGGTGTCCGAGATGGAACAACGGATTCAAGCCCAGGAGGAAACGCATCGGGCCAACAAGGCGGAAGAGCGCGAGAGAAGCATGAGGAAGATCTCCGAGGAACACGAATTGAAGGCGCGCCAGAGAGCCTATGCCGCCGACATGCTGCTGTGTCAGCAGGCACTGGAAGAACACAATCGAAGGGAAGCGCTGCTCCTCCTCAACCGGCAGCGCCCCTCGGAAGGAGAAAAGGACCTTCGCGGCTGGGAGTGGAGACACCTCTGGCTGCAATGCCGACCTGACTCCGAGTACGAACTTCTGAAAGTCCAGACGCGGGTGGTCAATGTGATTCCGACCCAGGACGAGAAGAGCGCCGTCATCATGGAGGATGGCGGCAGGATCTCAATCTGGAGCATCGACGACCGTGAGGAAGAAGCCGTCATCCAGATGCCTTTGAGGGACACTGCAGGCATGATCCTCTCCAACCCAAGCCTCATCAAGGCTTCCAGGGACAGATCGCTCATCGCCGCCGTCGGCCGCCTCGACAACGGTGGCTACACGGTCCGGATCTGGGATCTGAACCGAAGAATCCTCGCTTCGGAACTGCCTCTGAATGGCAACCGGACCACCGGCATGGCCTTCTCTCCGGACAACAGGCATCTCACCGTCTTTCTGCCTCAGCAGGACCTGGCCCAGATCTGGGACCTGGAATCCTCCTCCAAGATCGATACCATTCGGTTTCCATCATCCGGACGCAGAATCCGTGCCTACGGTGCCGCGTCCTATTCGACCGACGGACGCTGGCTCGTGATCGGAGGATTCGAGCACCTGGCGATCAGGGACCTGAAGAACGGCACAACCCGCGAGCTCAAGGTTTCGAACGGACTGCTCAGCCTCGACCTTTCGCCAGATGGGCACCATATCGCCCTTGGATTCGGTTTTACAAATCCCTCAGTCCACATTTGGGACCTGCGCGCAGGAAAGGAGATCCAGAAGCTTCAAGGTCACAGCGGGTTCATCTCCTGTGTGCGATTTTCACACGACGGAAACCGTCTGGCATCCGCCAGTGGCGACCAGACAATCAAGATCTGGAACACCGATAGCTGGACTGAAGAAATGACCCTGATGGGACATTCAGACGAAGTCTGGGGAGTGAATTTCTCCCAGGACGACAAGCAGTTGTTCAGCGGCGGAAAGGAGGGAACCGTGCATGTCTGGGACCTGACACGCACCACCCGCTCCAAGGGCCGTCGTGAGCTTCCTTCCACGAGATCCACCCGACTGGACGTCTCCCCGGATGGAAGACGCTTCATCACCCTGGCAGAGGACAATGTGACTCTGGTTGGGGATGAGGAAACAACCCTTCCTGACCTGGGAAAGAACATAAGGTCACTCCATTGGATCTCCAACGAGGAGATTCTTCTGGTCGCCACGGAACCCGCGGAGCTCCGTCTATGGAACCTTGAGGACATGACTGTTTCCCGTTTTGCCCTCGCGGCCAACAAGGGCTTCAGCCGCTCTCACTACCTACCCCGATCGGGCATGCTCATTCACCTATCATGGGATCCTGATTCAGGCGAAACGAAGGCCATCCGATGGGACACCCATACCCGGAGAATCCTGTCGAGTGGCAGCTTTCCTGTCCGATGGACCGGTCAGATGGATCGCGCCTTCAAACCTTCTCTCGACGGACGGTTGCTGGCCTATTCCGGGGGATTTGGAAATGTCGACGTAATCAACCTTGAGTCAGCCAAGACAACTCACTTTCCCGGTATCCACAAGGCCGGATTCGCCATCACAGCCATCTCTCCCGACGGAAAGCAGCTTGCCTGCACCACCTACAATTCCCCAACCGTTCACTTCTGGAACGTCTCGGACAGGAAACACCTTGGCAGCATCCATGGACACAACTCGGTCATCGCCGCCGCCGGAGGTATCAACTACTTCCTTGGTGAGGATCGCCTCCTGACCACGGCCATCGGCCTTGAACCGATCCTGATGTGGGATTCAGGGAGCCTCCTGCAGGTCCAAGCTCAAGCCCAGTTCGGGCAAGCGTTTCATATCGCCCACAGTCCTTTCCGACGGAAACACGCTGGCGGCCAGGGAAGGCAGAAGAGAAGAAGAAGACCTGACCATCCAGATCTGGCAGGCTCCTACCTGGGAAGAAATCCGGAGGATCGAGGACCTGGAGTCCCCAGACGAGAAGTC
>CAZKNW010000376.1:0-4409 GCA_964554035.1 uncultured Verrucomicrobiota bacterium | reverse complement strand
GCTTGCCTCATCAATCAGGAAACTGGTGACTCCGGGGCTTCGCTTGGGACTTCTGTGAGCCAGGCGGCATCCTGTCCCTTCCTGATTTTTGGGATGCGTCTCTGAAAGAAAACTATCGGGCACTCTGGTCCAATAACTCAAGTTCCCGTTCGATCCTTCCTTCCACCGATGTCTCCTTCATGTTGGCGAGCTGAACGAGGAAATCGACAAATCCCTCGAACGATGGAAAAAACGGATCCCTTTCACCTTCAAAGCGATGAAAGACACGTCGGCTCAAGGTGCTGTAGAAATAGCCGTCGCCGGCGCCATCAACAAGCAACGGCCATGAATAGAGCGTGCGACGAGCGAAGATTGCGAGGAAGAGTGTCTGAAGAGGGTGGGTGAGGATGCCGGACCTCGCAGACCGGAGCTGCATCCTGGCCTCTTCCAGTGAGACAAAGCGGTAGTTGTCGAGAAATTGGACTTCCTCAGTGGGTGACTGGCCATCCTTCCACTCAAACCATTCCCTGATCGGACCTGAAATGGAAACATCGGGAGGTATGCCGGGACGTAGGGAAGTGTGAAGGTCGGGATGGTTGTCCCGAAGTGCTTTATCAAACTGACTGATCTTGTCCGCGAGCATCGATGTGAACCAGAGGTTGGGTTCTCCAACGTGGGGACGACTGATTAGCAGCAGGTTGCCATCAAGGAAAGTGGGATCCCGCGGTGGCGGGAGGGCGTGTCCCTCTTGGTTTTCGGAAACGCGGCTTCGCGGGCGATGGGTTTGATCTCTGTTTTTCCTGTGGTCTCCAGTCGAGGCCAACTGCGGGATTTTACTCGTTTCCTTGGGCGGTCCGTTGGAGAATCAACCTGTGAGCGTCACCAAGACCACAGTCAAGGACATCGGCCAGTTCAAGGGGCATCCGGGCAGCCTCGCGGCCCTGACGGCCTATGACTTTCCCACGGCCCGGATTGTGGATGACGCCGGGGTGCCCCTGATCCTGGTCGGGGATTCGCTGGGCATGGTGGTGCTGGGTTACGAGGACACCACCAAGGTGACCATGGATGACATGCTCCATCACCTGAAGGCGGTGGCCCGCGCGGATCCCAAGGCCCTCCTTGCGGCCGATCTTCCCTATGGAAGCCTGCGTGACATGGGAACCGCCCTCAGTAATTCCAAACGCCTCGTAGAGGCCGGTGCCGAGGCCGTGAAGGCCGAGGGTGGACAGAAGATCGCCCAGATGGTGCATGCGATCGTCGAAGAGGGAATCGCCTTCCTTGGACACCTTGGCATGCTTCCGCAAAGCGTGAAGGAGACGGGTGGCTACCGGATGTATGGCAAGACGGAAGAGGAGCACATGCAGCTGCTCGACGATGCCGGGGCCCTGGTCGATGCCGGTGCCTTTGCCGTCGTGCTGGAGCTGGTTCATCCCGAAGTCGCTCGTGACATCACGAAGAAGATTCCGATCCCAACGATTGGCATCGGCTCCGGACCCTGGTGCGATGGGCAGATCCTGGTGACGCCTGACCTGGTCCGTTACACGAGCGGGCCGGTACCGAGGCATGTGAAGACCCAGGCTGACTTTGGAACAGAGCTGTCCATGGCCATCGGGCGTTGGATGGCCGAGATGTTGGAGGAGGGCAGGAAGGATGCCTGAAGACTCTCCGGCAAGGCTCAGCCATTTGTCGAAGGAGGGTGAGGCCTCCATGGTCAATGTGGGACACAAGCAGGAGAAGCTGCGTGAGGCGGTGGCTCGCTGTGTGATCTTTCTATCGTCTGGAACGCTGGACCTGATCGAGTCGGATTCCGTGGCCAAGGGCAACGTGCTTGCAACGGCCCGGTTGGCCGGGATCATGGCCGCCAAAAAGACCGGTGAGCTGATTCCTCTTTGTCATCCATTGCCCATTCATCATGCGGGCGTGGATTTCGATGTTCCGGATTCAAAGGACCGCATCGTGATATCCGGAACCGCCGCGATCGTTTCCCGGACCGGAGTGGAAATGGAGGCGCTGACGGCGGTCAGTGTGGCCGCATTGACGATCTACGACATGTGCAAGGCCGTCGACAAGGGCATGAAGATCGGGGAGATCGAGCTGGTCTCCAAGACGAAGAAGGACCTCTAGTCCTTCGACATCCGGTGTGCGAGTTCGATGGTCAGGCGTTCCGCCTCGACGAGGGGAAAGGAATGCATTTCCTTCCGGAAGTGTTCTCCAAATTCACCCGCCGCCCTGACAAGGACATCCTTGTCACCGAGTTCTGCGAAGGCCGCCGTCGGAGTGGAGCATCCACCACCGATGGTTCTGAGAAAGGTTCGTTCCAGCTCGATGCACTGGAAGGTGGGCAGGTGGTTGAGCGCCTTACAGATGCGGTCGGTTTCGGGATCATTCTCCCTGGTCTCGATCGCGATGGCGGCCTGTCCGGGACAGGGGATCATCTCGTCGAAGCTGAAGGGGCGGACCTTGATGCCGTTCGGGACGTCCTCTCCCTCAAGGCTTCCATCCTCACCAATCCGATAGCCAAGGCGGTTCAGGCCGGCGGCAGCCAGGATGGTGGCGTGGAGATCCGGGTTCTCAGCGAGCTTGCGCAGGCGTGTGCCGACGTTGCCGCGGATCTCGGTGAGTTGGAGGTCGGGGCGGAGTTTGAGTAGCTGGACCTTTCTGCGGTTGCTGCTGGTGGCCACGGTGGCGCTGACGGGCAGCATGGAAAGCGGATCGGGGCCCTCCTCATTGTTGGAGGAAAAGACCAGCACATCCCTTGGATCCTCACGCTCCGTGGTGGCCGCGAGCTTGAGCCCGTCTGGTAGCTCCGTGGGGAGGTCCTTCAGGCTGTGGACGGCGAGGTCGCCTTCGTTTTCCAGAAGGGCATGTTCCAGTTCCTTGGTGAAGAGCCCCTTGGGCAGGCTCTTGTCTGGATTGGCCAGGGACGCGGTCTGCAGCTTGTCACCGGTCGTCTTGAAGATGCGGATCTCGAAGGTTTCATCCGGAAAGGCGGCCTCACAGCTGGTCTTGATCTGGTTGGCCTGCGCAAGCGCGAGGGCGCTGCCGCGCGTTGCGATGATGAAGGGACGGGATGCTGTTTTCTCCAAGGTGTCTGGTGGTTGTGGGTGGTTCAGGTCGCTGGTTCCTCCAGTTGTGAACCAAGATTGCCCGGGCTTTTTTTTTGAGGTCTCGCTCCGGGAGGACCGAATAGGCTTTGGGCGCGCTCACGAATGATGCTTTCACAGCGCTCAATCTCCGCCTTTCTCTGGTCGAGGTAATCCTGTGCGATGGCCTGGAGATCGTCGATGTTGTAGACATAGACATTGTCCATGTAGTTGACGTCCGGCTCGATGTCGCGTGGTACGGCAAGGTCGATCAGGAGCAGGGGGCGGTTGCGTCGCAGCTTCATCATCGGCTCAAGGCGTTCCCGGTCGATGACGTAGTGGGGGGCGCTGGTGCTGCTGATCATGATGTCGATGCTGGTGAACTCATCGGACCATGAATCGAACTTGATGGCGCGCCCTCCCAGTTCTTCTGCCAGTTTCTCAGCCCGCTCGAAGGAACGGTTGGAGACCATGATGCTCTTGGCGCCGCGGCTGAGGAGGGCACGTGCGGTCTTCTCACTGGTATCCCCGGCGCCGATAACCATGACATTGCGATCGTTGAGCGAGTTGAAGATCTTCTCGGCCAGCTCGACCCCGACCGATCCCACGGAGATGCTGCCCCTTTGGATGTTGGTTTCGGTCCGGATGTATTTGGCGGTGTTGAAGGCCTTCTGAAAGGCCTTGTTGAGGCGGCCTCCGGTGAACTCCGCCTTCAGTGCGAGGTCGTAGGCCTTCTTGATCTGCCCGAGGATCTCGGTTTCACCCAGCACCATGGAGTCCAGTCCCGAGGCCACGTTGAAGAGGTGCTCGATGCTGTTGGGATCGGAAAGGGTGTAGATCTCGCTTCCAAGATCCATCTGGAATTCACGGTTCTCGATCAGGAAGTCCTTCAAGCGTGCCATCGGGCAGGTCTCCACGTTCTCGGTATAAACGTAGAGCTCGACGCGATTGCAGGTGCTGAGGACGACAGCCTCCTTCGCGATGCCCTTGTCGACCAGTTGCTGGAGGACTTCGGGGATCTCACCATCCTTGAAGGCAAAACACTCCCGGATGGTCACCGGGGATGTCTTGTGGCTCAGGCCTGCAACGATGATGGGCATGGTTGGGGACTACTGGGGTGTGTGGATGCCGGAGAGAAGGTTGACGCCCCAGAAGGTGAGCATGACAAAGGCAAAGGCCAGGACGGTCCCCCAGGCGAGCCGGCGGCCTCCGATGGCAAACTTCCAGTGTGACAAGTAAAGCACGGTGTACATGACCCAGACGAAGATGGCCCAGATTGTCTTCAGGTCGGCCACGAAA
Organism: uncultured Verrucomicrobiota bacterium; assembly: GCA_964554035.1. GTDB lineage: Bacteria > Verrucomicrobiota > Verrucomicrobiia > Limisphaerales > CAZKNW01 > CAZKNW01. The sequence continues at coordinate 48 of CAZKNW010000376.1, read as the reverse complement.
AGCTGCTCATACTTCTCCAGCAGGAGGAAGGGTGTCAGTGACATGCCG
>CAZKNW010000375.1:0-4415 GCA_964554035.1 uncultured Verrucomicrobiota bacterium | reverse complement strand
TGAGCACATCCTGGGAACTGGCACCACCCAGGTTCACGATGAAGTTTCCGTGGACATCAGAAACCCTCGCATTGCCAAACTGAACGCCTTTCAACCCCATCTCATCCACAAGTTTGCCTGCCGGTATGTTGGGGGGATTCTTGAACAAGCAGCCCGCACTGGATTCCCTGGGCTGACTTGCCTTGCGCTTCTCGCTGTAGGACCTGAGGCGCTCGACAATCTTGGCACTTTCACAGGGGCTTCCGACGAAGGTCGCCGAAAGGGCGATATGATCCTTGAGCATCGGGCAGCTGCGATAGCGCGCGTCCACATCCCTACGGGAAAGTTCACGGATTTCACCATCGTGGTTCATGACCCTCAGGGTTCGAAGACGGTCAAAAGTTGCACTCCCCATGGCGCCCGCATTCATGCGCAATGCACCGCCGATGCTTCCGGGAATACCCTCCAGCCATTCAAATCCCTCGATCCCCGCCTCACGGGTTTTCGCCGCGACCAGCTGCAGACGAACGCCTGCCCCACAGGTCACGTGGTCCCCGTCGATCTGAACCCTGTCAAACTCGCCCCTCTTGAGATGAACCACCACGCCACGAAAGCCTCCATCCCTGACCAGGAGGTTGGAACCACGGCCGAGGATGAAGAAGGGGACCTTGAACTCCCCGCACTGCAGTATGATCGTCCTGAGGTCGTTCTCGGTGGCGGGTTCCACAAACAGGTCCGCGGGGCCTCCGACCCTCAAGGTGGTCTTGCGGGCCATGGGCTCGTTCCTCACGATCCTCGCTTCCGGATTCAGCGCCTCAATCAGGCTGTGCTCAAGAAGGTCCATGCTGTGGGCATGGCGTTCCTCCAATTCCTGTCCAAAAAGACGCGACTGGTGGGTCAGGTTGCCTGCTCCGAGAAAGAGGACGAGGTCTCCCTGTTTCACGACCTCACCAAGAGCCTTCCTGAGTTGATCTGGTGAGGAATGATAGGAGACCGCCTGACCTGCCCGCTCGATGGCACGGGCAAGGGAATGCCCCGTCACACCTTCGATCTCCTGTTCTCCTGCGGCATAGATCTCCGTCAACCAAAGCTGGTCGGTCTGCCGGAAACAGGTGACAAAGGACTCCATCAATTGCTGGGTCCTGGAAAACCGGTGAGGCTGAAAGACCGTAATCAACCGTCCCGGACGCTTCTCCTGATAGGCCCTGATCGTCGCCATGATCTCGGCAGGATGATGGGCATAATCATCGTAGACGGAAATGGATCCATCATCATAGATCCTTTCCTGTCGTCGGCGAACCCCGGCAAACTGGCGCAACACCAGGGAAACCCTGGCTGGCGCATGACCATTCTCAATCAGCCAGACGGCAGCCATCGCCGTGTTGTTGATGTTCTTTTCGCCGGGGAGATTGGTCCTGAAGACGCCAAGACGCTTGTCCTGCTTCCAAAGCTCAAATCGTCCTCCCACCTCGGGCGACTCGATGCGGTAATCGGACAGCGGATTGAAGCCGCAGCTGATTCCACCCGGTTGGCTGGCCATCATGGAAACAAGGTTGGTGTCATCCGATGAGTAGATCACCCTGCCCTTGGCGCGAGCGGCAAACTCGGAAAACTGACGGCAGACGTTCTCAAAGCTGGCAAAGTAGTCGAGATGGTCGTCATCCACATTCAACAGGATCGCATCATGGGGATCAAAGACGCTGAGGGCGCCGTCGCTCTCATCGGCCTCAATGGCAAAGACGGGTCCTGAGGCAGGCAATCCCGCTTGGAAGGCCTTCCCCGCCTTTCCGCTGAATCGCGCGTGCACCGCCAACTGCCGAACCATTCCACCCACCGCAAAACCGGCATCGGGATCCAGCTGCTCCATCGCGTAGGCCAGCATGGAAGCCACGGTGGTCTTTCCATGCATCCCTGCGATACAAAGGGTCTTCTGGCATTTTGACAGAGCTGCAAGAAGAAAGGCCCGACAGACGATCGGGATTTCGGATTGCAACGCCTCCTGAAGCTCCGGGTTGTCCTTCCGCAGGGCCGGACTGTAGACGACGAGAGCGGGACGATTTCTTCGGAGGGCCTCGGCGTTGTGTCCCAACACCACTTCCACATCCCGTTCTCGAAGCCCCCGGACAAAGCCGCTTTCCTCGACGTCGGAACCTGCCACGCGAAAGCCAAGATCAAGGAGCAGGTGGGCCAGGCCGCTCATGCCACAGCCGCCGATACCGGCAAACCATATCAGCTTGCCGCCGGCATTTCCCCTGAGCAGGGACTCGATGTCGGAAGGCTCCAACCGCTTCATCCTGCGTTCCTTTCCCATGTGCCCGCCATCGGCTGGGAAGCCAGCGGCATGCGCGCCTCCTCGTCCTGTTCCGGATAGTCTCCACCTTTTCCAATGACACCCGAATCCGTGACCTGACCAAGGCAGCCGATATCTGCAAAGACACACTCCACAAGCTTGGAGGCTGCCTTCGGCGATTCCCAGAGTCCCAAGGCCCGGGTCATGGCGGCCCTCTTCTCCGTGTCCCGGATCAGTTTCGAAACAAGCGGAACAACGGCACCGGACTTCGCCTCGGCCTCATCCATCATCAGTGCCGCATCCGAAGCCACGAAGGCACCAGCGTTGTAAAATTGGTGATTGTCCGCAGCATGGGGATAGGGAACCAGCACGGATGGAAGTCGTGTGACGGCCAGTTCTGCAAGGGACGACGCCCCGGAGCGGGCAACCACGAGGGTGGATGCACTGAGGATCAACTCCATTTCATCGCTGAAGGCCCTGACATGAGCCTGCAGGCCGAGGGATTCATAGCGCTTCCGAACCCAGTCGAGATCATCCGTTCCAGTCAGGTGGATGTATTGAAGGGATGGGTTCTCCCTGGACAGTTCGTCAAGCCCCCCCGAGACGGCGCGATTGATGGCGGTCGCACCTTGGCTCCCCCCCATCACGAGAAGGACCGGCCGGTCAGGAGAAAGTCCCAGAGCTTCACGACAGCCTGCCTTTTCACCTGCGACGAAGGAATCCCTCACAGGCATGCCGGTAATGCTGACCCGTGAACCAGGAATATGATCGGCCGCCTCAGGAAACCAGAGGAAAACCTGTCGGCAAAAGCGGGCAACAAAACGGTTTGCCCGTCCGGGAACCGTATTGCTCTCGTGAAGAAAGGAAGGGATGCCCTTGCCTCGTGCTGTCAGTACCGGAGGCACCGAGCAAAAGCCCCCCATGGCAATCACGGCCTGGGGCGGATTCCTTTTCCAGAGTTTCGAAAGGAGCCGGTGGGATCGCGCCAATCCCGCGAGGAAACCGACTTTCCCATGGGCGGGAGATCTCGCGGGAATCGCGACGATTTCGAGACCGGCGAGACCTTCAACAGCCCGCTTGTCGACATCCTTCTCCGTGATGATCAACTCAACCGAACAGCCTCGCTGAAGAAGCTCCTGAGCAATGGCCACACCGGGAAACAGGTGCCCACCGGTACCACCACAGGCAATGCTGATCTTCGGTCTGGAATCGCCGCTCACTTGCCCTCCTTTCCAACCGGTTCCCCTTCCTTGAAGACGGGAACCTCGGTCAGATTCTGGTTGCGGAAGGCGACACTCCCCACACTCAGGAGCATGCCCACACCCAACAGCAGGAACAGCGCATTGGTTCTGCCATAGCTCATGAAGGGAAGCGGAATACCCGTGTTGGGCAGAAGCCCGGTAACGACACTCATGTTGATGAATGCCTGCAGAAAAATGAGGAACGCCATGCCAAAGGCAAGCAGGTGGCCAAAACGGTCACTGGAACGGATGGCGATGAACAATCCAGAGACGAGGATCAACATGTAGAGACTCGCCACAAGCAGGGTGCCACGAAGTCCGAATTCCTCCCCGACCACGGCGAGGATGAAGTCCGTTGATCGTTCGGGAACAAAGTCACTCTGGAGGCCTTCACCCAGTCCCCTGCCCTCGATTCCTCCCACGGCAAGGGCCGACTGCGATTGGTTGGTTTGGTAGGCGGCACCGGCGGAGTGCAACTCAGGATTGAGCCAGGCATCAATGCGGGTACTCCGGTTCTTGTTCAACATCACGATCGCCACAAAGGCAATCGCGAGGACAGCGGTAATGGTACCAAGGTAGCGCATCCGGGAACCACCCGCGAACATCATGCAGACACCCACCGCTCCAACCAGCAGGCAGGTACTGAAGTCAGGCTCGGCGACAATAAGGAGACAGGGAATGCCGATGATGGCAAAGGGGATCACAATACCCGCAACAAAACCTCCCATGTCGTCCTCATTCTTCTCCATGTAGTTGGCCAGGGCCACAATGACCGCCAGTTTGGCGATGTCAGACGGCTGTCCGCCAATCACGGCAAACCAACGGGTTGAGCCATTCTTGGTTTCGCCAAATCCGATCAGGATCGCCAGCAGGCCCAGCACCGCAAGGCCATAGAGAATCCAGTG
>CAZKNW010000374.1:0-4423 GCA_964554035.1 uncultured Verrucomicrobiota bacterium | reverse complement strand
AATCATGGTGATGAGTGGGCGGGGAGGAGGCCTCAGGTGGTCGTAGCCCAGGAAATGGCCGAAATCCGTCTGTCCCTTCTCGAACGTCACGAGCTCGTCAATGGCCTCCATTCCTTGGAAAAAATCGGGATACCGCGAGACGTAAGTCAGCTTTATTGAAGGATTCTGTTCATTGATCTTGTGGAGAACCGTGACCGTCATTAGCTCATCGCCGATTCCGGAGCCGACTGAGACGAAGCGCGATGACGACCTCTTCCAAGGGGGGGATGATTGGCCACGGGAACCTGACGCTTCGGTAGGTAGGCCCCCCCGAGTCGCGCGAGTATCCCCTTAAGGAAGTGCTTTGCGTTCTTGTAGCGCCAGCTGATGGCGGTTCTGAGCCTTTTCATCCCTTTACTCGCAATTCATGCGAATCCTTGATGGGCAGGGGGACTTGTTCAAGTTTATTGCTATATGACTTGGCTGTGGCGGGCCGTGGGTTTCCATTGAAGATTGCCAGCAATGTGGCCGATCAATAGCCTCGGGACCTGAGATTATGAATAGACGCATTTCATTCATCCTGACGGTTCTTGGGGGTGTTTTAGGTCTTGCCGTAGCCACAAGCCAAGGGGCGTCCAAAACCCGTCTTGTCTTGCCCGAGTTCGAAAGGACGCCTGAGCAGCTTTCGACCGGAATGGCGCAGGCCATCAAGGCTGCCGAGATCCGCTTGGAGCGGGTGGGGGAACTGTCCGGCAAGCCGACTTTTGAAAACACCCTTGGGGAACTGGACCAGATGTATTTCGAGGTGATCCAGGCGGCTAATCGGGCCTGGGTGATCAAGGCCACGAGCACCGATGAAAAGATGCGGGACGCTGCCACCGAGGCCATCAAGGTCTTTGATGAGTGGTCGGTGGGACTGGACTACCGGGAGGATGTGTATCGCTCGGTCAAGGCGTTCTCGGATTCGAAGCACCGGCTGAAGGGTGAGCGCTTGAAGCTTCTGGAAGATTCCATGAGGGACTACAAGAGGGCAGGGCTGGCCCTTTCCAAGGAAGCAAGGGATGAGGTGGAGGCCTTGCGGAAAAAGTTGAGCAAGCTGGAGACGGACTTCTCCTCCAACATCACGAAGATCCAGGTGCCGCTGACCTTCAGGGCCGAGGAACTCAAGGGCGTTCCTGCTTCGTTTCTGGAATCCGACGGACTCAAGACAGGGGACAATGAATACACGGTCCTCGCCAATGTCACCTTCCATTATCTGATGGTGATGGAGAATTGTTCTGTCGAGTCCACCCGCAGGAAGATGCATCATACGCGTTTTACCCTCGCGAAGGACGAGAACTCGAAACTGCTTCAGGAGATTGTGGAGCTCCGGAACACCATTGCCGGGAAACTGGGCTACGATACCTGGGCCGACTACAAGACCGAACCCAAGATGGCCAAGACGGGGAAGGCGGCGTTGGAGTTTGTGACGGAGCTCAAGGAAGGACTGGAACCCAAGTTCAGGACGGAACTGGAATCCTTCCGGAAATTGAAGGCGCAGGAAACCGGCGATCCCGATGCCAAGCTCTACGTGTGGGACTGGCGCTATTTTGATGGCTAGCTGAAGAAGACGAAATACTCAGTGGATACGGAGGCCATGCGCGCCTACTTCCCCTTTCAGGAGACATTGGAGGGCATGTTCCGGATCTACGAGCAGTGCTTCGGACTGAAGATCAAACAGGTGGATGCCCCCTATAAGTGGGTGGAGGAGCTGACCCTGCACCTGATCTCGGATTCCAAGTCGGGGAAGCCCTTGGGTTATGTCTATCTGGACATGTTCCCAAGGGAAGGAAAATACAACCACTTTGCCCAGTTCGACCTGATTCCCGGCAAGAAGCTGGAGGATGGCGCCTACCATTGTCCGGTGGCGGCCCTGATCTGCAACTTCCCCCCGCCATCGGGCGACAAGCCATCCCTCCTTTCCCACAACGAGGTGGAAACGCTCTTCCATGAGTTTGGGCATGCCCTGCATACGATCCTCACAACGGCGGAGACCGCAACCCTGTCCGGGACCAATGTTCCCCGGGATTTCGTCGAGGCTCCCTCCCAGATGTTGGAGCGTTGGGTCTGGGAAAAGGATGTGTTGGACCGCTTTGCTGGTGATTACCGCGACCGGTCCAAGAAGATCCCAGCGGATCTGCTGGCCAAGATGGAGGAAGCCAGGCTTGCGACCATCGCGACGTTCTATCGCAGGCAGCTGGCCTTCGGTACCTTGGATCTTGTTCTGCATACGGAAGTCGGGGAAGGGAAGGGCGTGGATGTCATCCAGCGATCAAACGAGGTTCTGAGCGAGGTTTTCCTGCCTGTCCCTGAGGATACCTCCTTTGTCACCTTCTTCGGACACCTGATGGGTTATGACGCAGGCTACTATGGGTATGCCTGGGCGGACGCCATCGCTGCGGATCTCGCCACCGAATTCAAGAAGGCTCCCAGAAAATTCATGAACCAAAAGGTCGGCATGAAGCTAAGAAGCCAAATCTACGCCCCGGGTGGATCCAGGGACGTGGAGGTCTCCATCCGCAAGTTCCTTGGCAGGAAACGTTCCATCGAGCCCTTTCTCGAATCGATTGGTATTGGCGGAAAATGAACCGTCGGAGTCGCTTTTCCGGAGATTCCAATTGTCGTTTGGCTGGCTGCTTGGAAAACTGATGGGGAACCTATGGCAGCGAAAGCGAAGGCACCCAAGAAAGCGGTTTATGATGAGAGCAAGATCAAGACGCTCTCTTCCATCGAGCATATCCGGCTCCGGACGGGGATGTACATCGGGCGGATCGGTGACGGATCCCATTACGATGATGGATGTTACATCCTCTTGAAGGAGGTTATCGATAACGCCATTGACGAATTCATCATGGGCCATGGCAAGGAGGTCCATATCACCATCAAGGATGATGAGGTGTCGGTTCGTGACTTTGGGAGGGGCATTCCGCTTGGAAAGGTGATTGAGTGCGTTTCGCAGATCAATACGGGTGCCAAGTACAACGATGATGTCTTTCAGTTCAGTGTGGGTCTGAATGGTGTCGGCACGAAGGCGGTGAATGCGCTTTCGGATGTCTTTACGGTGAAGAGTCATCGGGAAGGGGAGTCCATGCTGGCGCAGTTTGAGCGGGGCCGGTTGATCTCGAAGAAGAAGGGCAAGACGAGTGATCCCAATGGGACCTGGATCAGCTTCAAGGTGGATCGCTCCATCTTCAAGAAATCGGAGTTCCGTGAGGAACTGGTTGAGAAACGCCTCCGGCACTACAGCTACCTCAATTCGGGCCTGAAGCTGGTCTACAACGGCAAGACCTTCCTATCCCGGGCGGGTTTGCTGGACCTGCTGAAGGAGGAGATCGGCGACACGGCGGTTTATCCTCCCCTCCATCATGCGGAGAAGACCTTTGAGATCACGCTGACCCACTGCCATGGACGTTATGGGGAGACCTTCTTCTCGTTCGTCAACGGTCAGTTCACCTCGGATGGTGGCACCCACCTGAGCGCCTTCCGGGAAGGCATCCTGAAGGCGGTCAACGAGTTCTCGAAGAAGAAGTATGACGGCGACGACGTTCGGGAGGCGATGGTGGGGGCGATCGCGATCCGCCTGCAGGACCCGATGTTCGAGTCGCAGACCAAGAACAAGCTGGGCAATACCGAGATCCGGAGCGACCTGGTCAACAAGGTGCGCGAGGCGGTGGCGCATCTTCTCCACCGCAACAAGGAGGTGGCTGAAGCCATGCTGGCCAAGGTGGATGAGTCCCAGCAGCTCCGGAAGGAGCTTCAACAGGTCAAGAAGATGGCCCGTGAGCGTTCCAAGAACGTGCGGATACGTGTGCCTCAGCTTCGTGACTGCAAGCAGCACTACGACCGCCAGAAGGGCAAAGGCGAAGGCACCATGATCTTTGTGACCGAGGGTGTGTCCGCGGCGGGTTCCATCGTGAGTTGCCGCGATGTGAACACCCAGGCGATCTTCACGCTCAAGGGAAAGCCCCTCAATGTCTGGGACCTGAAGCGGGATGCCATTTACAAGAACGACGAGATCTACAACCTGATGCAGAGCCTCGACATCGAAGAGAGCGTGGACCGGCTCCGCTATGACAAGGTGATCCTGGCCACGGATGCGGACGTGGACGGCCTTCACATTCGGAACCTGCTCATCACCTTCTTCTTTCGTTTCTTTGACCAGCTCATCCGTAGGGGACATCTGTATGTCCTGGAAACGCCGTTGTTTCGCGTGCGGAACAAGGAGAAGACGATCTACTGCTACTCGGATGCCGAGAGGGAGAAGGCCATCAAGGAGATCAAGCGCGGCGTGGAGATCACGCGATTCAAGGGATTGGGAGAAATTTCACCGAAGGAGTTCAAGGCCTTCGTCGGTGACCAGATGCGGCTTTCCCTGGTTGAGTATGCGCCAAAAAAGGATGTCAGC
>CAZKNW010000373.1:0-4460 GCA_964554035.1 uncultured Verrucomicrobiota bacterium | reverse complement strand
CGAGAATCATGACCTTTCCAAGGGCTTCGGGACCAGCTCCCAAGCCTCCATCAAGCCATGTGCCTACAACAACCCCATATTCGTCGACGTCGATGGTGGCGGCTTCACGCCCAATGGGGACTCCCTGGGCTACCCGCTTGTTCGTGGCAAGGTAAGCGTGGAGGAAGCCAGAAAGATCCTTGACGGAAACTGAACCCTCCTCCAGCCAAGAAGTTATCCACAATCGGCGATGGGCGTTGCCTCTTGACGGCCGCCGCCCTTCAATAGCTCGATGTCGAACGCCGACTTCGTACACCTTCATCTGCACACGGAGTACAGCCTCCTGGATGGCGCATGCCGCCTGGACAAACTGGTCGACCGTGCCGTCGAACTCGGATTCCCCGCGATGGCTATGACCGACCATGGGGTGATGTATGGCGCGATCGATTTTTATCAACTGGCAAAGAAGAAGGGCATAAAGCCCATACTGGGATGCGAGGTCTACGTTGCGCCGAAGAGCCGATTCGACAAGACAAGCACTTCGCGCAGAGGAAAGGACGCCTACAACCATCTCGGACTGCTCGCCGCCAACGAAACGGGCTACAAGAATCTCGTCAAGCTCGTCTCGGCAGGGTTCCTTGAAGGCTTCTACTACAAGCCACGCATCGACAAGGAACTTCTGGAGCAGCACAGCGAGGGATTGATCTGCATGTCTGGATGTCTTGCTTCCGAAGTCCCCCAGAAGATTCTACGAGAAGACCTCGATGCTGCCCGCGACTCGATGGACTGGTTCAAGCAGGTCTTCGGTAAGGAGAACTTCTATCTCGAACTTCAGAACCATGGCATTCCGGAGCAAGCCAGGGTGAACAAGCTCCTCGTCCCCTGGGCCAAGGAATTCGACCTCAAGTTGATTGCCACCAACGACGTCCACTACATTCGCAAGGAGGACAGCTTCGCCCATGATTGCCTGGTGGCAAACGGAACACAGACCACAATCAATGATCCGAACAGGATGACCTACGCCGAAGAGCAGTTCTATCTGCGTTCGGCCGAGGAAATGAGGGCACGCTTTCCTGATAATCCTGAAGCCATCCTGAACACCGTCGAGGTGGCCGAGAAATGCAATTTGGAACTGGTCTTCGGTGTCGACAACTACCCCCAGGCAACCGTACCGGAGGGCAAGACCCGCGAGGGCGTGCTCCGGGAGACCCTTGCCGACGCCCTCAAGCTTCGCTATGGCATGGCGGTGACGGCCGAGGGTAAGGACTTCAGGATCCATCACATCGAGGATGCCCGCATGCTTCCCATGTTCATGATGCCTGATTTTGATGATTCGGAATACGGCGAAGACCCCATTCAGGACCTTAAGAACCCGATTGTCCAAAAAGCGGCACAGGAAGTCATTGACCGCTTGCAGGTGGAGCTCGGTGTCATCGAAAAGATGGGGTTTGTGAGTTACTTTCTGATCGTGGGCGACTTCGTCCGGCACGGTCGTGAGATCGGGATCAGTTGCGTGGCCCGCGGATCGGCCGCTGGCTCGATCGTGGCCTACCTGATGGAGATCTCCAACGTGGACCCCATCCGTTACGGACTGCTCTTCGAGCGCTTTCTCAATCCGGAACGCGTCAACCCGCCCGATATCGACATCGACTTTGCCGACGATCGTCGGCATGAAGTGATAGAGTACGTCAGAAGGGTCTACGGAGATGATTGCGTGGCTCAGATCATCACGTTCGGCACCATGGGCGCCAAGAGTGTCGTACGTGACGTGGGGCGCGCCATGGGCGTCCCGCCATCGGAGACGGACAAGCTGGCCAAGATGATCCCGGCAGAGCTGAAGATGAGCCTGAAGAAGGCGCTGGACCAGTCACCCGATTTCAAGAATGCCTACGAACACGATGAACAGGCCAAGGCCATCATCGAAACATCATTCACGCTTGAAGACCTGACCCGCAACACCTCGATCCACGCGGCCGCCGTGGTGATCTGGGATCAGCCCATCGTCAACCTGCTTCCGGTCAAACGAGACGAAAGCGGCACCCTGGTAACCCAGTATGCCATGAATCCCGTCGGAGACCTTGGCCTGCTCAAGATGGACTTCCTGGGCCTGAAGACCCTGACGGTCATTCGCAATGCATGCGAGATGATCAAGACGAACAAGGGGATCGATGTCCCGATTGAACGTCTGAGCTTTGATGACGAAAAGACCTATGCCCTCCTCAATCGTGGCGAAACCGTGGGGGTGTTCCAGCTGGAATCGGGTGGCATGCGCGACCTCTGCCGCAGGTTCCAGATCCAGTCGATCGAACACATCACCGCCTTGATCTCGCTCTATCGGCCGGGCCCGATGGATCTGATTCCACAATTCATCGAACGTCGCCACGGGCGGGAGGACATTGTCTATGAACATCCCCTGCTGGAGCAGATTTCCAAGGAGACATACGGCATCCTGATCTATCAGGAGCAGGTCATGCTCGCCACCCGGCTGCTGGCAGGCTACTCACTCGGAAAGGCTGATCTCCTTCGGCGTGCCATGGGCAAGAAGAAGGTTGAAGTGATGATAGAGCAGCGGGCGCAGTTCGTGGAGGGTTGCAAGGAGCACAATGCCATCCCGGAACCGCAGGCCAACAAGATCTTTGATCTGCTAGAGAAGTTTGCGGGATACGGATTCAACAAGTCCCACGCGGCCGCCTACGCGATTGTCGCCTACCAGACTGCCTACCTTAAGGCCAACCACCCGGTCGAGTTCTTCTCGGCCATGTTGACAAACGACATGGGGGACACCGCGAAGGTGGCCATCCTGATTGAGGAGGCAGGAAAGTTTGGAATCAAGGTGCTTCCGCCGGATGTCAACGAGTCCCAGATCGTCTTCGCTCCGGCCCAGGATGGAACCGTCGTCCGATTCGGAATGGCGGCCATCAAGGGTGTCGGTGAAGGCGTTGTGGAAAAGGTGCTTGAGGCCAGAAAGGAGGGAGAAGCCTTCACCTCGCTTTCAGATTTCTGCGAACGCGTTGACCAGAAGGCCTTGAACCGGAAAACCCTGGAATCCCTCGTCAAGGCGGGGGCCATGGACTGCTTCGGTGAGACGCGTGCAACACTGCTTGCCTCGCTGGATGATTCGCTTGCACATGCCTCCGCAGTCGCAAAGGACAAGGAACGAGGCCAGGAATCGCTCTTTGGCATGATGGACGAACCCGAATCCGAAGGCGGAATCGGGAGCGCTCCCCTGCACCGCCTGCCCGAACTGCCACTTGTGGAAAAACTGGCAGCCGAAAAGGAGCTCATGGGCTTCTACATGACAGGCCACCCTTTTACCCCGTGGCGTTCGACCGCGGAGCGCTTTGCGACAACAGATGCATCCAAGCTCAGGGAACAGGAGCCCAAGTCGATGGTCAGGGTCGCAGGACTGGTTTCATCCGCGATGAAGGGCGTTTCGAAAAAGAGTGGCAAGAACTACGCGATGGCGACACTCGAGGATGAAGAAAGCAATTTTCAGGTGCTCCTCGTGAATGAAAACTACGAGAAGTTCCATTTCCTGATGGAGGCGGGCGAAGCCCTGATGGTGATCGGAGAGGTGAACAACCAAGAGGATCCTCCAAAGATCTTTCCCTTGGAGATCCATCGACTTGGAGAAGCTCCGGCAAAATACACCAAGCAGGTCCATCTCCACCTAAGGGAGGATCAACTTGATGAGGAGCAACTCCAGACCACCTTCAATGTGGTGTCCGAGCACAACGGGAGAACGCCCCTCTACCTCTGCCTTCACAAGGACCGTGCCCGTGTCTACGTCGAGGTTCATGACCTCTACCATGTGCGCCCCTCCCGTGACCTTGAAAAGGCTGTTGAGGAAACCCTGGGCGCTGATGCCTACTTCGCTTCGGTCGACATGTCCCTCCCCCAGCCACAGAAAAGGTTTGGCCGACGGAACGGCAACGGCAACAACGGAGGTTGATCCGGGTCAGGAGAGAAGGGCCCGGATGACCCTTGCTTCCTCGACGCCGGTCAGTCGCTGGTCAAGGCCTTGGTGCCGAACACTCAGGCGTTCGTGATCGATCCCCAAACGATCAAGGATGGATGCATTCAAGTCCCTGATATGTACGGGCTTCTCCACGATGTTGTAGCTGAAGTCATCAGTCTTCCCATAACTGATGCCACCCTTTGTCCCTCCTCCTGCCATCCATACCGTATAGCATCTTGGATGATGGTCCCTGCCGTAGTTTGTTCGAGTAAGCGTGCCTTGGCTGTAGATGGTTCTGCCAAACTCACCACCCCAGATCACCAACGTATCATCAAGCAATCCCCTCTGCTTCAGATCCTGCACAAGCGCCCATGCAGGCTGGTCCACCTCTCCGGTTTGCCGTCGAATATTGTTCGGAAGGCTGCTGTGGTGATCCCATCCACGGTGAAAGATCTGCACAAAGCGGACATCCCTCTCGGCCATCCGACGCGCCAGCAGGCAGTTTGAGGCGAACGTGCCAGGA
>CAZKNW010000372.1:0-4466 GCA_964554035.1 uncultured Verrucomicrobiota bacterium | reverse complement strand
AACACACCGGATCCGGAGAACCGCTCCGCCCGCCCTTGGAATTCTCCCAATGGCTACGAGACCGGGCTCCCATCCAGCATGTTCGAGGGCCGCTGATCCGGTAGCCTTCACCGAACCCGCTCCTTCCAAACTCAGCCCGCCTCCGACCAAGGCGGGTCTTTTTTTGCCCATGATCCGATTCCTTGCCGCCCACCTGATCCTGGTTTCCCTGCTCTGCATGGCGGAAGAACCTGCCCTGGAAAGGATCGCCTTCGGTTCCTGCGCCAAGCAACAGCTCGACCAGCCCATCTGGGACAGCATCGTCGCCGCAAGGCCGGATCTCTTCATCTTCGGCGGCGACAACATCTACGGGGACACCCTCGACATGGAAGAGCTCCAGGAGCGCTGGTCACAACTGGCAGCCAAGCCCGGCTACCAGATGCTCAAGGCCACCTGCCCCATCCTAGCCACCTGGGATGATCATGACTACGGCTGGAACGATGCCGGGGCGGAATACAAGATGAAGAAGGAGTCCCAGCAGATCTTTCTCGATTTCTTCGACGAACCAAAAGACTCGCCACGCCGGCAACAGGAAGGGATCTATGCTTCCAGGATCATCGGTCCGGAAGGACGTCGCGTGCAGATCATCCTGCTCGATACGCGATACCATCGCAGCCCCCTGGTAAAGCGCCGTGACAGGCCGTGGGAGCCCGGCGAAGGAGTGCATGGACTCTTTCTTCCCAACAACGATCCCAAAGTCACCATCCTCGGGGACGCCCAGTGGAAGTGGCTTGAGGAACAGCTCAGGCTGCCCGCCGAGATCCGGATCCTTGTTTCCAGCATCCAGGTCCTTTCCAACGAGCACTGGTATGAGAAGTGGGGCAATTTTCCCCACGAGCGCACCAGGCTGTTGAAACTCCTCAAGGACACCGGCGCCAGCAACCTCTTCATCCTGAGTGGTGACCGCCATACCGCCGAGATCTCCATGTCGACCGAGCTTGGCTTCCCGCTCTACGACATCACGTCCTCCGGCTTGAACCAGGTCCACCGCTGGAGAAGCGAACTGAATCCTTATCGCATCGGAGGCATGTTCTACGAACAGAACTTCGGCATGATCGAGATCGACTGGAATCAGAAACGGCCCATGGTCCGTCTCCAGGTCCGTGATCTCGACGGCAAGGTCGTCATCCAGGCGAAGCAGGCATTCTGAGGCCTGGAGAACGCCCCTTGTCCCCGGTCCGGCTCAATTCGATTCTGGAGCTGCAGCGATCCTCCTGCTAAACCCCATGCTCGTGTCGGAGATCCTGAACTCAGGGGCACTGCTGCTCGTACTCCTCAATCCCTTCCTGATCATCATCTATCTCATTGATGTGGTTCAGAAGCTGGATCGTCGTGAGTTTGGAAAGGTCCTCACACGGGCCGGATTCATTGCATCCGCCGTTTTCTGCACCTTTGCCGTGGTTGGCGACGCCATCTTCAATCGTTTCATGCAGGCCGAGTTCGCTTCCTTCCAGATCTTCGGCGGCATCATTTTCGTGGCTATCGGACTTCAGTTCGTCTTTCAGGGCCCCCGTGCGATCGAGCTGTTGCGTGGGGAATCACAGCACCTTGCCTGTGCCATCGCCATGCCTGTTCTCATCGGTCCGGGAACCATCAGCGCCAGCATCGTCATCGGCAGGTGCCACGATCCCATCCCTGCCTGCCTGTCCATCATCGGCGCCGTGGCCATCTGCCTGATCGCGATCACCCTGCTCAAACTGCTGCACGATTTTGTGCGACCAAGAAACGAGCCCCTCATCGAGCGCTACATCGAGATTGCAGGTCGGGTCATGGCCCTCTTTGTCGGAACCATCGCCATCGAGATGATCATGCAGGGTATCCGCACCTGGGCGGAAAAGTTCTGAATTCCCTGAACCCATGTTTGTCCCTCATACGGATGATGCTACGATCAAGACCATGAGTCCGACGGCTTCAACCACCAAGGATGGCCCCAAGTGCCGGGCAAACGCCTGCCTGCTCCTGGCCCTTTTCCTGATTCTACCAGGATTCCAATCACAGGCCCAACTGGTCGAACTGGACGAATTCAGTCCCGGACTGGGTGGGCTCGTCAGCGTGGGTCTCAATCCCACTGACGACCTGATCTGGCTCTACGGTCAGGGAGCCAACATCCACAGCGCCACCCGGGCCGGCGTGACCGGAGCCTTCATCGATGCACCGGGGGAAAACGCCAACGACGTCGACATCGATTTTGCAACGGAAGGATTCACCCTGAACGACACCTTTGTCCCTCCCGGCACCATGCTCTTCATCAACGGTGAGTCCGGCACCGCGGATGTCTATGCCGTCAATGCCTCCACAGGGACGGTTCTCGCCACCCTGACCACCAGCTATGGTGCCAGCCATGTCGTTGGAGGAGCCTACCACCGGATCAGGAAGACACTCTATCTGGTTGCCGACCGGAATGACTCGGGACATCCATCCACGATTGCGGAGATCGATCCCGTCACCGGATCCGTCCTCCAGACCTTCGGAACCACGAGTGGTGACTACACCGTGAACTATGGGGACATCGACATCAGCGACCTGACCGGTGACATCTACCTGGTCAGCAGCGACGAAAACCGGATCCGGATCCTGTCAGCAACAGGAGCCTTTGTGGCGGACCTGGCACTTCCAACGGGAATCTCCAGCCTGAGCGGCATCGCCATCGATGATGCAATGGGGGAAGCCTTCCTCTGTTCCACCTCGGGAACGGTATGGCGCGTGGGAGGCCTGCCAACGGCAGTAAGAGTGAGCTACAGCCCGGCCAACCAGATCCTTTCCTGGCCCAGCGCAGTCGGGCTCCAATACACAGTCGAGTATCGCAATTCACTGGATGAGGGAAGCTGGATGAGTTTTCCGGTCCCCATGGATGGCACTGGAAACGAGATGATCCTTCAGGATTCAACCAGCTCTGGCCTTTCATCCAGATTCTATCGCCTTCTCGTGACCCCCAAGCTCGAGTAGATCGGTAATTCATTCACCTCGCAGCAAGGCCACGCGAAAAATGGGGCCATACCAAACCATTTTCTCGTTGTCCTTTTCGGTCGATCCCTCGAGATTCCTTGCACAAAGCCATGACAGAGAAGGTGCAAGGGACGTTCCAGAAGGATCGAACCGTCTACGGTTATAAGATCAACAGCGACAACAAGATCATAAACGTAACCTCATCCTTCAATGAGTTTGCAACGGCCAACGACACCGAATCGCTTTCGAAAGACAACGCCGTTGGCAAGGATCTCTTCTCCTACATCACAGGCAAGGAAACCAGGCACCTCTACGAGGTCCTGATGCAAAACGTCCGGCGATCCGGAAAGCGTGCGACGATTCCCTTTCGATGCGATTCCCCAAGCCTGAGACGTTTCATGGAGCTTCATGTCATCCCGGAAAGGGATGGAAGCCTTCAATTCGAGGGCGTGCTTGTCCGCGAAGAAGAACGCCCCGTTGTCCCGCTGCTGGACCCGGAGTCGGATCGCTCCGAAGAGATCATCAGCATGTGCAGCTGGTGCAAGCGGATCCAAATCGAATCCCATTGGCACGACGTCGAATCCGCACTGATCACCCATCGTTTCTTCGAGGCCACCCAACTCCCAATGATCAGCCACGGCGTTTGTGAGGATTGCGTGCAGCTTTTCGAAATGGATGAGTAGCCGCCGGTGTAAGAAGAAATGGTCGGGGCGGGGAGATTCGAACTCCCGACCTCTTGTACCCGAAACAAGCGCGCTAGCCAGGCTGCGCTACGCCCCGACGCAGGACCGAGATAAATAAAGGATGCCCATCCTTAGTGGCAACCGATTTTTCGAAGCTCACACCTCCTCGGACACCCGCTCGATGGACACCGCCTTTCCGGTCTCATTGTCCACCTCAACAATGGCACCCTGAAGGCGGACTCCCTCGGTGGCCACATCGAACTTCTGTGGCAGGCAGGTCTTGAATTTCTTCACCACCGGTGTGATCTCACGCCCGATCACACTGGTGTGCGGTCCGGTGAATCCGGCATCGCACATGAACGCCGTGCCACCTGGAAAGATCTGTTCGTCGGCAGTCTGCACATGGGTATGGGTTCCGATGACCGCACTGACCTGCCCGTCCAGCATCCGGCCCATGGCGATCTTCTCGCTGGTTGCCTCGGCATGGAAATCCAGGAAGAGAATGGGCGTCTTTTCACGCATCTTCGCCACTTCGGCCTCCACCTGCAGGAAGGGATTGTCCATCTCCGCCATGAAGGTGCGCCCCTGGGCATTGATGATACCGAAAGGGGGCAGGCCTTCCTTCTCGATGATCACACTCTCCTGACCCGGCGTCCCGGGAGGATAGTTGATGGGTCGCACAAAGCGCTTCTCGTTCATCAGGAGCCAGATGACCTCTCGCTGACGAAACAGATGGTCCCCGCAGGTGATGACGTCCACGCCCGCAGCACCACAACCCGAGCGCAGCCGCCACACCTG
>CAZKNW010000371.1:0-4470 GCA_964554035.1 uncultured Verrucomicrobiota bacterium | reverse complement strand
AACGGCCATCACGCATGGCCCCATGCTCGGACGCCCGGGGGCCGATTCCATGGGTGTGTGGATACGGACTTCTGAACCGGGAGCGTTCACTGTCCAGACCTCAACCATCCCGGGCAAATGGAACGGCCCCAGTGCCAAGGGAATGACCAGCCTGGAATCCGACTGCACCGGCTGGACCCTGATCAAGGGACTTCAACCCAATACAGAATACCAATACCGCGTCCTGACAAATGATGACAAGGATGCCCCTACCGGCACCTTCAGGACCCTCGCCAGCAAGGCCACGCACTCCAATTCCCAACACAATCCGGAAGGGCTTTTCAACTTCAGCTTCGAATTCGCCTGCGGCAACAACCAGAATCCCCTTCATGGAATCGGCCCCTCCCTTCCCACCTACTCGACCATGCTCAGCGAGATCCGCGACGAGATTGATTTTGCCATTCTGAATGGGGATTGGCTCTACGAGGAAATGCGGGAGTATCCCTACCATCAATGGCTCAAGCAGGTCGTAATCAAGGAGGACGAGGCTCCCCATGACCTCACGATCGCACCGACCATGGTGGGCGTTTGGGAGAACTACAAACTCTACCTGAGCCGTTGCTGGAACCTGGCGGAATGGCATCGAAACATCCCTTCCTATTACACCTTCGATGACCATGAGCTCCTCAATGACATCTGGGGGGCGGCAACTCCCGGATTCCGCAACCGCCGGGCTGTCTTCCGGGATATCGGTATCCGCGCCTGGTATCACTACCTGGGCTGGAGCAATCCCGAGAACACCAAACAGGAAAGCCACTTCGGAAAAGCGACGCTTACAGCAGGCAGTGACATCCTCTTCGATCCAGGCGCGAACTTCTACGGGATGGATTGGGACGAGCTGGCCAACCTCCTGGTGCACTGGGGGCTTCCCACAGCCGGAGTCCATGACAATGACCTCGACGACGACCCTCCCGGCGAACCCAATGCCAGCACCTACGACATCGTCGAGATCATCGACAAGCATCACCTGAGGATATCCCCACCCGCCATTGCGGACAGCCAGGCAAGCTACTCCATCGGTCGCTTGAATTTCAGCAGCTTCAAGGTGGCCAACTGTGAGTTTTTCCTCCTCGACACCAAGACTCATCGCACCATGCACGACACGAAGCATCCGGATGATCCCAATGTCTCCATGATCGGCGAACGGCAAAAGCGTTGGCTCATCGAGAGCATGGAAAAGAGCGACGCCGACTTCTTCTTCGTCGTTTCCTCGGTCAATTTCATGATTCCACATGTGGGAGGAGGCGGCGTCTCCTTCCACAGCAACAAGGATGAGGCATGGACCGTCTTCCTGAAGGAACGCGAGGAACTGATCGAGAAGTGGGACTCGCTCAAGAAGCCCGTCTTTGTCCTGACGGGTGACCTGCACAACAGCTTTGCGATCAAGATCACGGATCGCGTCTGGGAATTCGCCTCCGGACCGCACAACTCCGTCAACCACACCCCGGCAGACGAGGGAATGCGTCCAGCCACAGGCCTTTTCAAGTATGGTCCCCGCGAGTGCGACATCCGCTGGTCCAGCTATGTATTGCCTGATGTTGAAAGGCTCCAGCGCCTTCATCCGGTCTACTGCGTCGTCCAGGTGAACAACGTGTTCAACAGCCCCCTCGAACTCGGTCAGGAAGATCGATGGGTGGCCTATCCCAATCCCCAGGTCATCTTCAAGTTCTTTGATGGATGGACCGGGAGGTTCCTCTACTCGGAGTCCGTCTCAACCGGACGCTGATCATCTCAGGAACGACGCCGTACATGGACCTTCAGCCAGAAGCTTTTCTTGAGGCGAAAGGAAACGCATGGCCCACCTCATCGCAGATACTTCTCATCAGGGCCTCACTGGCAAAGGGCGAAACGGCAGCCAGATGGGCGGATCAATGGGTGGCCTCACTGGAATCACCAGTCATCGACATGGGATCCTATCGCCTCCTTCCCCAGCTTCTCAATGCCCTCGACGGTCATGAAGCCCCTGAAGAGATCCGCCACTCCCTCGCCTTCGCCAAGCAACACTTCTGGATGCGTCACCGGATCATGGAGGCCTGTGCCGCCAGACTACTGAAGGCCCTGAAAAGTGCCGGCATCGAAACCATGTTGCTCAAGGGCCTCGCCCTTGCCTACACGGCCTACAGTCATCCCAGTCTTCGCCCAATGGATGACTTCGACATCCTTGTGCCATCGGAAAGCGCACCCACAGCAATCGGGGTCTTTGAAGCCGACGGGTGGTCCGCACTTTATCCCGAGCAACTCGCGCCCGGCGAATTGAACACCCGCCATTCCCAAAATTTCCGAAATGCGAATGAGGTCCAGGCAGACCTTCACTGGAACCTCCTCAAGGACAATCTTGATGCCAGATACGACACTGGCGTCTGGGAACGGTCGAAGCCCTTTCAATTCAGTGGCGTCCAGACCCGGATCGTCTCGAAGATCGATCAGGCGGTCCATCTGCTCTCCATGGGACTCCGATGGAACCGCGTCCCCCCCCATCCGCTGGATCATCGACATCCTCCTGCTGTTTCCCGGACAGGCAACCCTCATCGAGGATGAGGCCGTGCTTTCCCTGACCCGCAAACGGGGCCTCCGGACGCCCACCCTACATGCCCTCAGGCTCCTGGATGAGGACTTCAGGAATCCTTTCCCTCGAACCCTGGCGAGCCTCTCCAACGAAGGGATTCATCCCGCAGAGAACGTCAGCTTCATGGAACGGGCTTTCCATGAGGATCGATGCACGCTCGAAACCGTCTTTGCCCTGAAATGGAAACGAATCCGCCTCGATTCCATAACCCGCAACACATCCATGATCGAGACCCTCAAGGCCACGCTCAACGAACGGTGGAACACCCGTACATGGCCTTCCATCCTCACCACCCTCGCAAGGAAATCCATCAAGCGCAGAGGTTGAGGTCGCACCTCGACACCACCCGGGCCAGGCACTAATCTAATTCTCGTGTCCGGGGAATTGAGTATCGGCTTCATCCAGCAGCTGGAGCAGATCGTGGGGGCAAAGCATGTGCTGTCCAACGCCCGGGACCTACTCGTTTACGAGTGCGACGCCTACACCCTCGAGAAGAATCCTCCTTCGGCCGTCGTGATCCCGGCCAGCACGGCCGAGGTGGCGAAGGTGGTGACACTCTGCCACCAACACCATGTGCCAATCATCCCACGGGGTGCAGGAACCAGTCTCAGCGGCTCCGTCCTCGCTGTTGACGGAGGCATCGTGATCGCATTGACCCGGATGGGGACCATTGAATCCATCGATCCGGACAACCAGAGGGCCGTCGTCCAGGCCGGCTGCGTCAACGCATGGATCACCCGGGAGGCTTCACCCCATGGTCTCTACTACGCCCCAGACCCATCCAGCCAGACCGCCTGCACGATCGGTGGGAACATCGCGACCAATTCAGGAGGTCCCCACACCCTGAAGTATGGGGTTACCACCAACCATGTTGAAGGTATTGAAATGGTTCTTCCTGACGGAGAGGTCAGATGGTTTGGCGCCACCCCTGAATCCCCTGCCCCTGCCGGAGGACTCGATCTCCGAGGGGTCATCATTGGCAGTGAAGGCATGTTTGGCGTGGTCACCCGGGCTGTCGTGCGTCTATTGAGGAAACCCGAGGGCTTTCGGACCATGCTCGCGATCTTCGAGAACGTGCAGGATGCCAGCCAGACCGTCAGCGACATCATCCGTTCAGGCATCCTTCCCGGTGCCCTGGAAATGATGGATCAGTTGATCACGCGTGCCATCGAGGATGCCTATCACTTCGGCTTCCCAACCGATGCAGGCGCCGTGCTCATCGTTGAACTGGATGGCCTTTCCGTCGATCTCGACCATCAACTGGAGAAGGTCCAGGACATCTGCAGGAGCAACCATAGCCGGGACATCAGGGTGGCACGGGATGACGAGGAAAGGGCCGCACTCTGGAAATGCAGGAAGCGGGCCTTCGGAGCCATCGGCAGACTCAGCCCCAACTACCTTACCGAGGATGGCGTCATCCCTCGTTCAAGGCTTCCGGAAATGATGAATTTCATCGGCGAGATGTCACGGGAGTCCGGCCTCAGGATCGCCAATGTCTTCCATGCGGGTGACGGCAACCTGCACCCGCTCGTCCTCTTCGATGAACGGGACCCGGAGGAGACCAGCCGGGCCCTGGAGGTGGGCCACCGCATCCTAAAACGCTGCATCGAGATGGGAGGCAGCGTTTCAGGTGAGCACGGCATCGGTGTCCAGAAGATCGACCTGATGGAGGAACAGTTTGAAGCTTCCGATCTCGAGGCCATGCAGCACCTGAGAAAGGCTTTTGATCCCGATGCCCGATGCAATCCACACAAGATGTTCCCGGGTTCCAAGCGGTGCATCGACTTCGCCCCGAAAAGACAGATCCCCGCCTGATCGCCATGTCCAAGAGCGAGTCAAACCCACCCACAACCAGCCTGGTCGAT
>CAZKNW010000370.1:0-4484 GCA_964554035.1 uncultured Verrucomicrobiota bacterium | reverse complement strand
GAATGTATGAATGCATTCCCATCGCGGATTACGGAGATACCCTGCAGGTCGCGATGGCGGATCCCATGAATCCGGCAGCGGTGGATGAACTGGGCTTCATGGTCAAGAAGGACATCCAGGTCCTGGTGGCCAATCCCATCCAGATTCTGGACGCCATCGACAAGTATTACGGTGCTGAAGGGGAAAGCATGGATGAGATCCTTGCCGACCTGGGTGATACGGATTTTGAGGCGCAGGCCGCCGAGCTGGAGGGTTCGGAGGACATTGCCAGCAGCATCGCGGAAATGGCGGATGCAGCTCCCATCATCCGTTTTGTGAACCTGGTGCTCGTTCAGGCCGTTCAGGATCGAGCCAGCGACATTCATTTCGAGCCGTTCGAGGATGAGTTCAAGATCCGCTACCGTATTGATGGTGCGCTCTATGAAATGGCGCCGCCTCCCCTTTACCTGGCCATGCCGGTGATCTCACGCCTGAAGGTGGTCTCCAACCTGAACATCTCGGAGCGCCGCCTTCCGCAGGATGGTCGTATCGCCATCCGGATAGCAGGCAAGGAGGTCGACCTTCGTGTCTCATCACTGCCGACCAAGTTTGGGGAGTCCGTCGTGCTTCGTGTTCTTGATCGGGAGAACTCCAACCTTGAGATTGAGGATCTGGGACTTCCTGAATTCATCTTGGATTTCACCCTTGAGGCTGTCGAGCAGCCCAATGGAATCTTTGTGGTCACCGGTCCGACGGGTTGTGGAAAGACAACGACCCTGTATGCCTGTCTCAAGCGGGTCAACAAGATCTCAGACAAGATCCTCACCGCCGAGGATCCTGTTGAGTATGACATGGAAGGCATCATGCAGGTGGCCATCAATGAGGGTGTCGGAATGACCTTCATGGCGGCGCTTCGCGCCTTCCTGCGTCAGGATCCGGACGTCATCATGGTGGGTGAGATGCGTGACATTGAAACGGCGCAGATTGCTGTCCAGGCATCGCTTACCGGTCACTTGGTGCTGTCCACGCTGCACACCAACGACGCCCCGGGTGCGGTGACTCGTCTCGTGGACATGGGTGTGGAACCGTTTCTGGCGTCTTCGACGCTGATTGGGGTGCTTGCTCAGCGCCTCGTCCGAACCATTTGCAAGAAATGTCGTGCGCCTTTCGAGCCGACTGAGAACCAGCTGGCTCAGCTGAACCTCTCTCCTTACGACGTTGGGGACAAGGTCTTCTACTTTGGCCGAGGTTGCCAGGCGTGCAACGACACCGGCTACAAGGGACGTAAAGGAATCTACGAGTTGCTGGATGTATCGGAAGCGATTCGGCAGCTGGTCAATGAGCGTGCGCCTGCGGTGGTGTTGCGCCAGAAGGCCATCGAACTTGGTATGCAGACCCTTAGGGATGACGGTTTGCGTGGCATCTTCGACGGCCAAACCACCATTGAGGAAGTCCTCAAGTACACCTGATAACCCTGCCTGAATAGCGATGCCGGTTTTCGAATATACAGCGATGACCTCCAAGGGGGAGGAGCAGAAGGGCCAGTTGGAGGTCGCCACCCAGAGTGAGGCGGTCACCCGGCTCAAGGAAATGGGATTCTTCCCCACCAAGGTGGTGGAGGTCGGCAAGGCCGGCGGTGGTGGCAAGGGCGGCAAGGGTGGCAAGGGGATGAAGAAGGACATCAGTATCCCCAATCCCCTGGCAAAGCTGGGTCTTGGAGGGAAGGTCAAGGCCAAGGTGCTCACCACCTTCACACGCCAGTTGGCAACGCTGGTGGATGCCGGTCTGCCGCTCCTGCGAGGATTACGTGTTCTGGCGAAGCAGGAAAGAAACTCGACGCTTCGCAACATCATCGGTGACCTTGCGATTGCCATTGAAGGTGGTTCCACATTCTCGGAGGCATTGGCCCAGCATCCGAAGGCGTTCAACAAGCTTTACATCAACATGGTGAAGGCGGGTGAGCTGGGTGGTGTGCTTGAGGTCGTGCTCAACCGTCTTGCCGAGTTCATGGAAAAGGCCCAGAAAATCAAGGGCAAGGTCGTCGCTGCCATGTTCTATCCGATGGCGGTCATGGTGGTGGCGGTGGGTATCCTGGCCCTCCTGATGATCATGGTGGTTCCGAAGTTTGAGGAAATTTTTGCGGACATGTTGGGCGACGGTGAGTTGCCGGCCTTTACCAATCTGGTTTTGGGAATCAGTCGCCAGATCAAGGACAACTTCCTCGAGACGGTCATCATGTGCGTGGTCGCCTTCATCATCTTTAAGGTGTTCACCAGCACCAAGTTCGGGAAAAAGTGGTTCCATTTCTTCCTTCTGAAGATGCCGGTGATGGGGCCAGTGATCTCAAAGATCGCCATTGCCCGCTTTACCCGTACTCTGGGAACCCTGATCAGTTCGGGTGTGCCCATCCTGCAGTCTCTCTCCATCGTCAAGGAAACATCCGGTAACGTGATCATCGCCAATGCGGTCCAAGGGATTCATGAGAGCGTGAAGGAGGGTGAAACAATTGTGGCGCCCCTGGAGGCCTCAAAGGTCTTTCCACCCATTGTGATCAGCATGGTGGACGTGGGTGAGCAAACGGGTGCCTTGCCTGAGATGTTGATGAAGATCGCCGACAACTACGATGAAGAGGTGGACAACGCGGTTGCGGCCATGACCTCCCTTCTGGAGCCGATTATGATCGTTTTTCTGGCGGTTATTGTTGGAAGTATCGTTATCGCACTCTTCCTCCCTCTCATCGTTCTGATGGATAAATTGGGTAACTAAAGAGTCAAAATGACTTTTAGCCCTCTAATGGATAAACACTTACAAACTCGATGTGTGTGTATCGATTCCATGGGTGCTGAGGGGGCACCCTTCTTCCTCGTTTACTAATCTGACTGTTGACACTGATATTGCCCGTGTGTAAATACATTGTATTCACATTGCATGGGCAGTTGCTTTACCTGAAATCCAGAAATGGAGTTTGATTGGAACAATTCGCCCTTCGATTTTGAAGAACCGTTAAGTTTGCGCGACGTGGAAGAATCATTCGAAGATCCATTTGCCATCAGGTTGTTGCCCGATTCGGGGCAGCTTTCGGAGCACTCCAGGTATTTCAACCTTGGCCATTCCGCCTCAGGGGTGGGAATTTTCAGTCTTTACCGCACAAACGGTAAGATCTTCAGGGTCATTCAAGCCCGTGCGTTCACACCGCAAGAGCAATTCTTTTACGACAGGAGCAAGGATAAAACCCTGTCGTAGAGCTAGCAGGCTACTCATCTCATGGCGAGAACACTGTCCAGTGCAGAGTTGGAAGTGATTTCCAATTGGAACGATGTTCCTGAATTTTCCAGCGAACGCGAAGAGGCTGCGTACTGGGGAAAGCATCAGGTCGATGTCCGCCTGATGGAATCCTCCGTGGTGAAGTCCTCCGCCTCCTCCGAGTCGGTGACCATCACCCTGAGGATGGACCCTCGGATGCTGGCCAGGGTGAAGCGTCTGGCACGGTCCCGCTACCTCAACTACCAGAGCATGATCAAGCAGTGGTTGAGTGAACGACTGGAAGAAGAAGTGAGCAAATACACCTCGCAGAAGCAATAGTTGATGAACTTGAACCGGCACATCAGAAAGGAAGCATCCAGGGGATTCACCCTTGTCGAGCTGCTCGTGGTGATTGGCATCATGGGAATCCTGGCTGGTTTGGTGGTAGGACTGGCGGCGGTGGCTGGAAAGAAAAGGAAGGTGACACGGGCCAAGGCGGATCTCGCCAAGATCCAGACGGCGATTTCGGACTACGAATCCACCTATGATCAGCCCCCTCCCGGCAATCCCTCGAGTGTCATGATGTCGAGTCTCTACTACGAGCTCAATGGAAGCCGCTACAGTCCTACTTCGACCAATTACACCACCTTGGATGGTCAGAACACGCTGACCCCCACGGAAGTCGCGGGCCATTTTGGGGTGGGAGGGTTCCTCAACTCGGAGAATTCAGAGACTTTCCTCTACGTGAAGGCAAGACAGGTTGCCGAAGTGGTGTCCGGCAGTGTCAGTGGAGTGGCCCGTATTCTCGTTTCTGATGCGGATGGTCCTCCAACCGACATGATTGCGGGATCGGTTGATGGGACCAGCCAGCAGGTCAATCCTTGGAAGTACGATGAGGTTTCCCCCCAGTACAACCGGCAGACCTATGATCTCTGGATCGAGATTGTGGTTGGGGACAAGAAGGATCCCAGTTCCTCCGCCACTGCACCGGAGTTCCTCCAGCAGACCGAAGTCATTTCCAATTGGTAGCGCCCTACCGAGATCAACAACCTTAAAACCAACAGAGAGAGCAACCGATATGAAATTAGGGAAAACAACGAAGGCAGTCACGAAAGGCGGATTCACGCTGATCGAGCTGTTGGTTGTCATTGCCATCATTGCCGTCCTAGCAGGCATCTTGATTCCTGTGATTGGCAAGGCCAAGCAAAGGGCCCAGATCGCCAAGACCAAGGTTGAGATGGGAGCCATCAAGAATGCGATCT
>CAZKNW010000369.1:0-4508 GCA_964554035.1 uncultured Verrucomicrobiota bacterium | reverse complement strand
AAAGAGATTCGAGTAGAATAGGATCCTGCGCCTGCCTTCGGCCATGTTACTTCCGGAGTTTGAAGAGGTAGTCTCTTGCCTCGGGGATGGAAAGGGAAGCGTTGTCTTCCGCCGCATGGATCACGTTGACCATTTCACGGGCGGATACGTAGTGGATCCTTGGAGCCCCACCGGGACGGTCTGCGAGAGCGGAGTGAAACCGGATGGCCGGGTCCCCAATCAGCGAAGGGCTGTTGCGAGGGAGGGCACCGTGCGTGTGGAGCTTGATGAAGCGCCACTCGGGTCTGCCTTCAACGAAAGGAGCGAGGTGCGACCAAAGGGCAAGGCGATCAAGGGTAGGGGGATTGGCCCCCGTGAGATCCGAGTTCTCGATACGAGGAAGCACGAAGAGTTTGCGCCTCTTCCAGTTCAAGCCGAGAGGCCCCTGAACGAGAAGCAGATGATCCTGCTCCTCTCTCAAGGGAGATGTGACTCCCTGGTGAATCCTTTCGCCCTGCTCGTGGGGTCTTGGCAGGTGGGTTTCCTTCGCATAGTAGATCGAATTCACCGTGCGGACCTGGGTGCGTTCAGGGGCTGAAGGCAGGGTGAAGTCGGCATAACAACCTGTGGAGCGCAGCAGTCCCAGCTCGCCGATAATGCCGCAGCCTTTTCCATCAGGATGTGAATTGGCCAGTGCCCAGTTGCCATGAACGAATCCATAGCGCTTCCTGCCGGATGTGTCGGTGCAGAGGTGTCCATGCCGGGAGAAATCCTCAATGCCCTTGAGAAGCATGGACTGGGTGTTCTCGAAGGTATCCTGGTCATGATGGAAGTGGAGTTCCACCTCGGCACCCGTGCGTTCGCACATGGCAGTGATGGTTTTCAGGACCTCATCATCGTACTGCTCGATCGGATAGAAGAACGTGTGCCGTGGAGGAATGCCGTCGGCGTCCTTGAACCGGGAGGTAAGATCGGACAACTGCCGTTCCCATCGATCCAACCTTTGGAAGGCCTCCTTGCGATCCGCATCGTGGAACGGTTCGAAGTGATCACAGACCGCGATGAAGAGATCGGTCGGGGCAGGGAGGTTCCTTGTCCTTTTCAGGCTTTGACGGTATCCGGCGTACCAGAGATCGAGCGCCTTGGCCTTCACCACCGTCCTCCCTGGTACTGCCTCGTCAGGTAGGCCTGAAGCCCCAACAGGCTGGTCAGATTTAGAAAGACAAAGGCGGAGGGAATGGCGACCCATTTGTTCCTGATGGATGGGAAACAGATTCCCGTCCAGGCCAGGAGGTAGAAGGCGCACTGTGTGCCCATGGTCCACCGAAAGGGTTCGATGTGACAGAGGAGCAGATTCGTCACAAAGGCGGTCATCAGGAGGAAAGGAGCGGCCAGCCTCAGATACTTGTGCGCAATCAACTGCCACCACAGCCGGTTCTGCCAGGGTAGCAGCCATTGAGGATAGCGGAAGAGGAATTGATAGTTGCCTGCGAGTGTCCTTTGTTTACGTCGTTCCTCGATCTCAGGTTCGAGCGGTTGCGAGTCGTGGGCGATGGCGGTGGGTTCGTAATGCACCTGGTATCCCTTTGCTGCGATCAGCATTGGAATCACCACATCGTCGACCAGGGTGTCGGAAGGGATTTCCTGGAACAGCTCTCGTCGAATCATGTAGATGGCTCCCGTGCAGCCGACACAGGAATCCCAGCGGGCTTCCCAACCCCGGAGGGCTCTCTCAAGCCGCCAATAGGCGCCAACGCCCTGTCCGGTGCCTGACCGGGCATCGGCGATCTCAAGAAGTCCGCTGACAGCACCCACCCGATCGTTTTGGAAATGATGGGTCATTTTCTGGATCGCATCCGGCTCAAAACTCTGCCGGATGTCGGTCAGAAGGATCAGGTCCCCCTTTGCCTTGGCGATGCCCAAGTTGAGGGACTCGGCCTTGCCTGTTCTTTCCGGTTTCACGAGAAGCTGGTGGGGCCATTTCTTGGCGATTGCCTTTGAAGCCCTTCTTATCTCGGCGGACTCGCCGTCGCTGACAAGTATGACATCAAGGTCGATTCCCTTCAGGTCGGACTCGAAGAGGTTCTTCAGACGCCCTTCGATGGAGGATCCGGGTGTATCGAAAACCGAGATCACGCAGGTGATGGACCGGAGGACGGCAGATTGAACTGCTTCTCCATCAGGTCTGATCCTTGCCAGCAGATACATGAGAGCGGGATAGCCGACGAAGGTGAAGCCAATCAGGGTGACGCTGAGCGCCAGGGAAAGCACCATGATGAATTCAAATGGACCGGTGGTTCCCATGCGGTTGGATGACTAGAAATTGCCTTCAAGGACCTTGCCCCAAAGCCAGATCGATTGCCGTGTCACGAGGAAGACGACAATGAAATCGACAGCGTTGACCTTGGGCCAATGGATAGGGGAGGGCTCGTTTACCTTTGCTTTCAGGGATTCGAGGGCGAGCTTTTGGTTGTTTTTTGCAATGCGTTCCGTGTAGCCGGCACTTCGGGCAGCTGTTGAAGGGTCCTGTAGGCCCAGATCCGCCCAGCCGTTCCACTCGTCGGGATTCTCTTCGAACTGCTTCAGATCCTCCTTTGCCTTCGCGACGTCACGTTCATGTCGTTTCAAAAGCTGTCTATGAAAGGCCGCAACGCAGGCGGGAATCATGAAGAGGGTACTTCTGGTCGCGAAGTCGATCACCCAAGAAGACATGAAGAAGGAGACGGACAAGACAAACAGCATCCTTCGTATTCGTTCCTCCTCCAAGCTCTTCGTATTCACGAATAGGATGGTTCTCATCGTGCTGTAGAAGATGGCGATGAAAAGGAAGAGTCCCCATTTCCCGAATTCAGCACCGATTTGGACGTAGGCGCTGTGGGATGCCTTCCTGTAGCCATGTTCCGCGGCGAAATTGTCGACGAAATTCTGCCATCCAATCGGGCCATTGTGCATCCTTTCGTAACCGTATCCCCATGCAGCAAGCCGACCCTGGATGCCACCTTCGGAACTGCTCAATTCATCCATTCGAGGCAGTGACTTGACGATGCTCACGCCTGCTGTCATTGAAAAAATGATGATCGCAATCTGGACGACCTTGGGCCTCCCGAACAGGACTCCCGCCATGAGGGTCAGCCCTCCCGACAGATAGGAACCCTTGGAGTAGGTGAGATACAGGCACCAGATAGGAAGCGCCATCACCACAAGTGCGATCTCCTTGACGAACAAGGGGCGCTGCCAGAGAAACAGGTAGTAAAGCATGGGTACGACGGGAACCACGGCATGACCCAGTGCGTTCGGGTTTTCGAAAATCGACATCCTGAGCACAAGTCGTCCCTTATAGTAAGCCTCTGTGTAATATTTTGAGTGGGTGGGATCCCAGAAATAGGGGGAGCTGACGGCGAGGGCGGCCACGAGAAGGATCATCAGGGTCCACCAGTTCAGGAACAACTGGATCTTGGTCATGTCCGTCAGCACGATCACAATGATCCAATAGAAGACGATGTACTTGAGATACTCCATGAACATGTAGGTCAAGCCTCCTCCATGCCAGATGGCCCAGCCAATGTAGGCCGCCATGATCCAGTCGTGCGGCGTCTTGAAGAAGTCCTTGGGGCCCAGTCCGCGGTGACGCATGAAGGTGGCGAACATGCTGAAAAGCATGACCAGCTTGACCGGTTGCATCTTGGCAAACAACTCGATCCACTCCTGGGGGCGGATGTAGTAGATGAAAAGAAAAAGAACGATTGATGCGAAATCCATGACGTTCGTCCCGGCTAGAGAAGTTTCAGGATCGATTCATCCTTTGTGTGGATTCGTTGATAGGCCTCGACGTAGGTTCTGGACATCGAATCCATCGACCAATCGGATTCCACGGTGGATCGACCTTCCTTCGCCATCGTCTTGAGTTTTGTCTTCATTTGGATTGCCATCCTGATCGATCTGGCAATGTCACCGGGGCTATCCATTCGCCGGACGATGCCATTTTTCCCGTCCAGAATCACCTCCTCAGGGCCGCAGGCCATGGAGTTGACCAGGACCGGAACTCCCGAGGACATCGATTCCAACATGGTATTGGCCAGTCCCTCCTTGATGGAGGGAATGACCAGGAGATTGATGGCTGAGTAGGCAGGTCTCGGATCGTCGAGCATACCTACAAGGTGAATTCGCTCATGAAAAGGATGTGTTCGTGCCTTTTCACGGACTTCCGTCTCCAAGGGGCCACCACCACCTGCCATCAGCAGGTGCATCCCGGGATGCTGTTTCCCAAGTTCTTGAAATGCCTCGAGCAATTCCAAGTGTCTCTTGTAGGGACCAAACCGGCCGATGATTCCGACGTAGAATCCCTTTTTGGGGAGTCCAAGGGCAGAGCGGGCCTCGGTCTTGTCCGATGTCTTGAAATGATCGGTGTCGACACGATTGCGGAAGACGAGCATGCGGTCGGTCTTGTAGCCAAGTTGCTGGAAGTGGGTCTTGAGGCTTCTTGAAACCGTATGCTGGAAAGCGGTGAGTGAATAGAAAAGATGTCTCTG
>CAZKNW010000368.1:0-4511 GCA_964554035.1 uncultured Verrucomicrobiota bacterium | reverse complement strand
TGGTGGGATGGACCTGTCAGGCGGCCGAGGGCCCGAGGGCAAGGGAGCTGGGAATACCGTTTGATGGAGAGCCGGGACCGGGCAATGCGATCACCGACGTCGAGGGCGTCCTCGTGGGTCACGCCACCCTCATTGAAGGTGAGGGCGATTTACGGATCGGTCATGGTCCGATCAGGACCGGAGTGACCGCCATTCTTCCGACAGGAAAGAAACAGCGTGCCGTTTTCGCGGCCGTCGGTTCCCTGAATGGCAATGGGGAGTTGACCGGTTCGCATTGGGTGACGGAAAGCGGCCAGTTGGAAGAGCCCATTCTCCTGACCAACACCCACAGCATTGGGGCGGTCCACGAAGCGGTGATCCGCTGGCGTGCTGCCCGTAAGTATCACGGGGAAGGGGAAGAATGGGAATGGGCCTCGCTTCCCGTCGTTGCCGAGACATGGGATGGAAGGCTGAACGACATCCACGGTCTTCATGTCCGGAAGGAGCATGTCTTTGAGGCGCTGGACTCGGCCCGGGGTGGAAGGGTTCCTGAGGGGAATGTCGGAGGTGGAACGGGAATGGTCTGTCATCGTTTCAAGGGAGGGATTGGAACCGCCTCGCGCAAGGTCGAGGGAGGTTGGACCCTCGGTGTGCTGGTTCAGGCCAATTACGGCCTGAGGGAGGAATTGACTGTTGCGGGCGTTCCGGTCGGGAAGGAAATCACGGACCTGATGCCCGAGATGAACGGCATCACGCCCAAGAGCGAAGGGAATTCCATCATTGTGGTTCTGGCCACGGATGCCCCCCTGTTGCCGCATCAGCTCCAAAGGGTGGTGAACCGCATCCCGTCGGGCCTTGCAAGGGTGGGGGGCATCGGGCGCAATTCGTCGGGGGACCTGTTCATCGGCTTCTCCACGGCTGAAATCGGGGGAGAGAATTCCAAAGGTGTCAAGTCGGTCGGAATGGTTCCCAACAGCAAGATCGATCCCTTCTTCGTCGCTGCCGTGCAAGGTGTCGAGGAAGCCATCCTGAATGCGCTGGTGGCGGCTGAGACCATGACCGGCATCAATGGCAACAAGGTGCATGCGTTGCCTCATGACCGCGTTCGTCGGATCCTCGACAAGTATGGAAGACTCGCTCGCCAAGGTTTCTGATCCTCATGGCTGAACCCAACGAATCTCATTCTGCCGAAACACGCCACCCCGGCCTGTTGTTGGCGCTGGTGCCGGTTTTGGCGCTTGTCGCGCTGCTGGCGATCAATGTCTTTCTCTTTGATGGCTATCCTCATCTGCCTTTGGTTCTTGCCACGGCGGTGGCTGCGTTGGTGGGCGTGCGTCTCGGGTATTCGTGGGAATCCCTTGAAGAGGGAATGATAGAAGGCATCCAGGTCTCCATGAAGGCGGTCCTCATCCTGATGATCATTGGAGTGCTGATCGGACTCTGGATTGCAGGGGGAATCGTCCCCTCCCTCATCTATTACGGTTTGAAGGTCATGAGTCCCGGATGGTTTCTTCCGGCAACCTGCCTCGTCTGTGCGGTTGTCTCGATTTCCACCGGGAGTTCATGGACCACGGCTGGAACCGTGGGTGTGGCGCTGATCGGGATTGGGGATGCCATGGGGATCTCCCTGTCGATGACCGCGGGTGCCGTGGTTTCAGGAGCCTATTTCGGTGACAAGCTCTCACCGCTCTCGGACACGACCAATCTGGCACCAGCGGTGGCAGGTTCGGATTTGTTTGATCACATCCGGCACATGATATGGACCACCATTCCCGCCCTCCTAATTTCATTGGTGCTTTACCTGTTGCTGGGCTGGATGGCCGGAGGACAGGCTGCGGACCAGGGAAGCGTGGTGATGATTCAGGAAACACTGAAGGGGAGTTTTGTCATTAGTCCCCTGCTGCTTCTCCCGGCTGTCATCGTGGTGATCATGGTCGTGCTCAAGCTGCCGGCGCTTCCCGCCATGCTGGCTGGTGCACTGATCGGTGCCCTGCTGGCATTGACGGTGCAGTCGGCGCCCCTTGGGGATGTCTTCAACGTCGCCTTTGATGGGTTCGCTCCGGATACCGGTTCGGACCAGGTGAACGAGCTACTGGAGAAGGGAGGCCTGATGGGGATGATGAACACGGTGGCCCTGATCCTTTGCGCCATGAGCTTTGGTGGTGTGATGGAAAAGGCGGGCATGCTCAAGGCGATTGCGGAATCCATCCTTTCACTCGCCAGGTCCACGGGAAGCCTGATTACTGCCACCGTCCTGACCTGCTTCGGCATGAACATCATCGCTCCCGACCAATACCTTTCCATCGTCGTCCCCGGCCGGATGTACCGGGATGCCTATCGAAAACAGGGGCTGGATCCTGTGAACCTTTCCAGGACGCTTGAGGATGCAGGAACCCTGAGTTCGCCCCTGATTCCCTGGAACACCTGCGGTGCCTTCATGGGCAGTGTGCTGGCCGTGGGATCTTTCGAGTTTCTTGCCTACGCCTTCCTCAATCTTCTGACACCCGTGATCGCGATCCTGTACGGATTCACGGGTTGGAAGATCATCAAGGTGGAGAGTTGAGCGTGAATGTTATCCACAGAGTTCTCAGAGGGACACAGAGAGTTTTCTTCAAGGTCTTCATGCCCTTCATGGTCTAATCTAGATTCCGACTTCCATTCTTGGTGTGAGCAATCATTAGGGAATTTGCAGTAACCACGGCGCCGGTTTGCTGCCTGTTGACTTCCATGCCTTGATCCGGGGATGCTCGGTCCATGTCCAAGAAGCTCATCAAGGTGGCACTCGTCGGTGCCGGCATGTTTGGTGGAGACGTGCACCTGCGGACCTATGCGGATGCCCAGAGGTTTGGTATTGCCGGCATGTTGGGGCGGGTGGGCCTTGACGCTTGGAGCCGGGAACTGGCCGATGTCTCCTTCGAGCTGGTTGCGATCGGAACGCGGACCGAGGCCTCGGCGCAACGAGCCTGCGAACGGTTCAAGGAATGGACTGGCCATCTTCCCGAGGCGGTTTCCGGCGAGGCACCCTGGGATGAGATCCTCTCACGCTTCCCGGACCTGGATGTTCTCTCGGTGGCCACTCCGGACCACCTTCACACCCCAGCCATCCTGGCAGCCCTCGACAAGGGGGCCCATGTGGTCACGGAAAAGCCCATGTGCCTCTCCCTGGGCGAAGCGGACCAGATCATCGGGAAGGCGACGGAGGCAGGACGTGTGGTCGCGGTGGACATGCACAAGCGGTATGATCCTGATCACTTGAGGATCCGTGATGAAATTGCCTCGAAGATCGGAGAACCCCTCTACGGACAGGCTTATCTGGAGGAACCCATCGAGGTGTCGACCAGCACCTTCAAATGGGTCGAGGAGAGTGACCCCTTCAGCTATGTGGGTCCCCACTGGACGGACCTGATCCACCATTACTTCGGAGCGATGCCGGTTTCCCTGACTGCGGTTGGACAGAAGAAGCGACTGAGGCGTCAGGGTATCGATGCCTACGACTCCGTTCAGGTTCGGGTGGACTATGACAACGGGATGAGCATCCATTATCACAACAACTGGATCACCCCCGAGGACTTCGAGGGGCCGGTCAACCAGGGTCATGAGCTGGTTGGAACCGATGGCAAGGTCGAGTCCGACCAGCAGGACAGGGGATTTCGCTTCTGGTCGGCGGGTGGTGGCTGCCGCACTGCCAACAATCATTTCACGCGCGAGGTGAAGCGACCGGATGGATCATCCGCCTATGTGGGGTATGGAGTGGACAGCCTGACGGTCTCGCTGGTGGCGATCTGTGGCATGAAGTTCAGGGGCATGAGTCGTGAGGGCGTAGCCAGCCTTTACCCGACCGCGGAGGACAGCAGGGTCACCGTGGCGATCGTGGAGGCCGCGAAGGTGGTGCGGGATTTCAACTTTGAATCGATGGAGAAGGGTGAGGGAGCCTGTGCCTCAGCCAGGTTTGGCAGGAGAGGCATCGAGGTCTTCAACCCGACCGCCGAAAATGAAAGGGACCGCATCGTAAGAATCTACGAACGGTCCCTTTGAAAACGCCTTGAATGGGCTTTTACAGCTCCTGCTTGATCTTCGCAAGGGCATCACGGCACTCGGCCGCCTTCTCATAGTCCTCGCGGTCAATGGCATCCTGCATCTCAAGCTCGATGCGGTCCTTCTCACTCAGCTCGAGGTCTTCCTTCCCGGGAGGATCCTCGCCTGCGCGCAATTCATTGAGCCAGTTGTCCAGTGACTGCACCTCCATGCTGGACTCGGCCCATTCAGGATGGGCCTGTTCCAGATAGAATTCCTTGAGGTCGTTGATGCCTTCCTCGACGGCCTCGATGGCAGCCGGAGCGCCGACATCCTTGAGCAGTAGCATTCCCCTTGAGCGTGCGCGGAGCATCAGAAGCTGGGGGCGCCATTGGTCCATGGAGGAGACGAGTTCCTCTTCCGCGGCATACTCGCTGACAAACTCGAACAGCTCCAGGTTGTGGTCCGTGTCATCAAGGACCTTCTGAAAATCGTCCAGCTGGTAGAGGGAGATGTAG
>CAZKNW010000367.1:0-4533 GCA_964554035.1 uncultured Verrucomicrobiota bacterium | reverse complement strand
CGCGGATGCCGCCTTCGTTGAGCGAGTGCTTGGCCCCGGTGAGCGGGTGGTTGGTGGCGAGGCGGTCCGTATCGCCTCCAGGGACGGTGCCGCGGCCTCCATTGTCGGCGGTGAAGAAGACGTAGGTCTCTCCTTCCACACCAAGTTGATCGATGGCGTCGAGAAGTCTTCCCACCCCATTGTCGAGTTCCTCCATCATGGCTGCCCATGCAGGTGGATAGCCGCGGTCCGGGGTGCCCTTGGCGACGTATTTGGCGAGCATCTTCTCACTGGTAACGACCGAAAGGTGTTGTGCGTAGTAGCTGACCTGCACGTAGAAGGGGTGGCCGTCCTTTTTCTGCTGCGTCATGAAGTCAATGGCCTTGGTCGTGATGGAGGAGGTACGCTTGGGATCCTCGTTGTCGATGAAGTGGGGAGGACCGTCATTGTGGCCACCCTTGACGCCGAGCGTCCTGGGCATGCCCCCGGTGTTGTTGCCCGTCATGCCGTCGCTGGAGTCGTATCCGCATTCTTCCGGCGTGGAGATCATCTGTTCACCCCATTTGCCAAAATGGGCACAACGGTAGTTTCCGTTGGCGGCCTTCAGTGCCTTGGGGATGGTGAGATGCTCGGCAGGCACCCAGGGGCTCTTGAACTCACTTCCGCTTCTGGCCGCCGTGGTGCCGCAGAGGATGCTTCGGCGCGTCGGCGTGCAAAGAGGAGCTGGGGAATAACCGCTGGTGAAACGCATGCCTCCGTCCATGAGTCGCGCCATGTTTGGGGTCTCAAGGTAGTTCGAGTAGGAGTCCTTCACCTTGGGATCCATGCGGGAGGACATCTGACTCCAACCCTGGTCATCGGTCAGGATCAGCAGGATGTTGGGGGAAGCTGCATGGATTTCCCGCAGAGGAGCTGAGGAGCAGAGGAGAACGATAAGGAAAAAAATGGGTTTGAGTGAATTCATGGATCGGAGGGATGGGAACAATCTATGTGTCAGTTGGGTCGGCCGCCTACCTTGATGGTCTTGGGGAATCCGGAGAACTGCTCGTCCTTGTTTCCGAGGCGGTAGAGGGAGATCCGGACGGTCTTCGACTGCTTGTCGAATTCAACCATACCATAGCCGCTTCCCTTGCGATAGCCGATCTCCATGGGGTCGGAGGATTTCAACAGGTTGCTGCCGGGTTCGGGATTGCCGACGGCAAGGACATGAATGGGAAGATCGGCGTCATCGCGGAATTTTCCCGTGTAGTCCTGGCCGGGTTGTGGCTGTTGGCCTCTTTCGACACCAGGCCACCAGGCGCGCGGGAATCCATTGGCGGTTCCGGGAACCATGAAGGCATAGCCCGCATCGTCGAAGTCATCGACTCCATGGCGAAGGAGAACCCCCAGATGTTGGTCACCATGGACACTCAGGGCATTACAGTCGCCAAGGATGCGGACGGTTCGGTTGCGTGCCCCCTTGGGCCAGGCACCGCTGTCAAAGTAGGAGAAGGATCTCTTGAGACCTTTTCCCGTGTGGGTCGCTGCGGTACAGAAGATGGTCTGGGACAATGCACATTTCATCTGCTGGCCGTCCCAATCCATGGACCATTGCTTCAGGAATGCCTCCTGGTGTTCACCGAGGAGTTGGGCTCCATCGCCGTCATCCCGTTTTGCCTGGGGGATGGACTTGGGACCGGTCTTGAACTTCCGGTCTTCCAGAATGGCGAAGCCGATGCCGCCATAGGTCATCTGGGTGAAGTAGGGTTTGATGCCGATGGGCAGGGTCAGGTCCACGGCGGGATCGGGCAGGTGGCCGACATGGGTCCTCTCGACTGCGTTCACCCAGTTGCCGGGCATCAGGTAACCGCCGAGGGTCCAGTCTGGCTTGTCCTTCGAATCCGGTAGCTTGCGCCCGCCGTGTCCCCAGATGTTTCCCTGAAAGACGTCGTGGTCATCGGTGAGCAGGACACTGGGACGATCCTTGAGCAGTTCCCTCCAGGTCCAGCCGAACTGATAGAACTTGCGAAGGAAATCAACCATGGCTGTCTCGGTGTCCTGACTCCGCATGACCCCAAAGCCACCGTAGCTTTCGTAGATCTGGTCTCCCGCAAAGAAGAGCATGTCCGGATTCTGTCGCTTCACCTGCTCAACCATGGAGGGGATGGGAAAGAGGTATCCGTTGTCGCAGGAAAAACAGGCGAGCTTCAGAGTCTCCTCAGGACCAGGTTCACGGCGCAGGGTTCCCTTCCAGTCGTAGGTCTTGCCCATCCAGTTGAATCGGACCTGATAGGGTTGATCGTTGGCTTCCGACCCGTTGTCGACCGTGAAGACGGCCGTGCGGCTCAGCGGATCCACCGGAGCTGTCGCTGCCTTCTTGTCTCCGATCCAGAGTTCCGCGGATTGCCCTTCACGATGGATCAGGGGGGCGAACTGGGCCTGGAGACGGAGCCGTTTCTGGTTGAGTGTATATTGCGACCAGACGATGGGCCCGAAGGTCCGGTTGGCATGTTGCCGTGCAAAATCGCCTGTCAGTTGGAAGCTGCTGAAGGCGAGCTGCTGTGAGGGCTTCTTCCCTAGGTTCAAACGAGGTCCATCCGCGAGAATGGAAATGCCACCCTGGACTTCCGAGGTGTCGAAGGAAGCTTCGACGCTGATCTGTTCCTGGTTCTGGGTCGCCGTGAAAGTCAGTTCGGTCTTGTTGCCATTGCGCTGCCCTGTGAGCTTCAGTGACACCGGGGCATCCTTCCATTTGAGGCTGTTCTGTGAGGTGGCCTTTCCGAGGGCGAGACGACCGTTTCCATCCAGCTTTGCGTCAATCCAGTCGGTGGCATGAACGAGGGCATGACGGTAGTCGGCAATCCCTCCCCGCCTTCCGATTCGAAATCCTGCGCCGACATTGGCTGACGGGTTGCCCTTCATGGTCCTGACCCTGATGCTCATGGAGAAGGACTTTCCATTTCCGCCAAGGTCCAACGGAAGCAGGCAGAGTGTGCGGTCCTTGGCAGCAGCGGTGACAACCTCGCCATCCTCGACGAACCAGTCCGTCATCGGGTTGGCCCACCAGTCGGGGCCGATCCAGATCCGGGAACCACGCCAGTCGGATTGGTAGGAGAGTTCCTGGGCTGCTGCCGTGGAGAGGCTTAGGAGCAGCAGGGAGGCGACAGTCAGCTTAATTTTTGTCATACGGGGGATGAGAACTGGGACAAAGAATTACCCAACTCAGTATCCTGCTCCAGCACCGAATCGGGTTTCAGCCCCGGTTAGGTGCCCAGGTAGGACTGGGGCGTATCGGCGAAAAGGGGCTACCTTGCGTGGGTGAAGGTGGGACTGGTTGCGATGGCCACGATGAGGTCCTGAAGACCCTGGCCCTTTTCGAGGCCTGACAACAGGTTGTCGATGCTTGGCTCGTCGTAATGGTGCAGTTCCCGTCCGAGGGCATAGGTCATCATGTGCCTGATGAACCCGCGATGGAAGAAGCCCTTTTCGGTCCGGAGGAGGTCCTTGAACTCAACGACATTCGAATATTCGGTGCCCCAGAGACTGCCGGTGGCGTCGACAGGAAAGCGACCGTAGCTTTCCCGCCACTTTCCAATCGCATCGAAATTCTCAAGAGGGAAACCCAAAGGGTCGATCCTGCTGTGACAGCCCGCACAGGCCCTGTGTGATCGGTGAGCCTCCAGCTTATCGCGCAGGGTCATCCCGTTTTCCTGGATCTTTGCATCGTCATCACCCAGTTCATCGACCATGGCAGGTGGTGGAGGAGGTGGGCGGTTGAAGATGGCTTCCGCCACCCAGCTGCCACGATAGACGGGACTGGTTCTTCGCGGCAGGGAGGTGAGCGTCAGGGTGCTGCCCATGCAGAGGATGCCTCCTCGTTTTCGATCCGGTAGCTTGCATCGAAACCAAAGGTCGTTGTCGATGCGTTGTCTGCCATTCTTGTCGATGGTCTCTGCTGCCTTGAGGTGTTCTGGAAACTGCTCCTGTAGTCCGTAGAATTCGATGAGTGCTGGATTGAGCCAGGTGAAATCAGGATCCAGAAGCTCCATGATAGGACGATTTTCAACGAGAACGGTTTCGAACAACAGCAGGGTTTCCTGGAGGAACCAGGCAGCCATGGTCACCTTTTCGCCCTTGTAGAAATCGCGATAGATACGGTGGTCCGGCTGTGAGCCCAGCATGACGTTGAGCTTGAGCCACTGGTAGGCGAAGGATTCGGAAAGTTCCTTTGCCTTTGGATCACCCAGCATTCTACGAACCTGGGTTTCGATCTGCTCGTCTGTCGCCAGCTTTCCCTCTGCAGCAGCTGTGAGCAGTTCGTCATCCGGGATCGAAGCCCAAAGGAAATAGGAAAGGCGGGTGGCGATCTCGTAGCCCGAAAGACGGCCTGAA
This sequence comes from uncultured Verrucomicrobiota bacterium, assembly GCA_964554035.1. Classification (GTDB taxonomy): domain Bacteria; phylum Verrucomicrobiota; class Verrucomicrobiia; order Limisphaerales; family CAZKNW01; genus CAZKNW01. Next base: position 183 of record CAZKNW010000367.1, on the reverse strand, counting down.
CCTCCTTCCACAATGAACAGGAAGCGCGGAGAAGAAAGAACGGTCCGGATCGCTTCGCGCAGTGCGGCTTCATGTTCTTGTCCGTCGGCGATGGCCTCCTCATAGATGGCAAAGTAGGTGTTGAGATCGGCACTGGAAACAGGTCCTCTGAACGCCCGGACAAGGAATTCGTGAAAATCAGGC
>CAZKNW010000366.1:0-4602 GCA_964554035.1 uncultured Verrucomicrobiota bacterium | reverse complement strand
TTCGCCCACCTGCGTAGGGACGGTTTCCGGAATCCGTGATATCGAAGGAGATCTTTCCGTCAATCTCCAGGATGATGCGTCGATTCAGCTTGGCCAACCGGATGCGATACGGCCTGTCCGTCTTGCCATCGATAACGGCCACACCACCACCCAGCTTCTTCTTGTCCACATCCTTGCCGTCCTTCTTGAGATGCGTCGATCCACGGGGGACACCCTTTTCGTCCGTTGCCGTGTAGGAGGTATGATAACCGTTGATCGCTCCCCGCGTGTAGTTACCGAATCTTGCTCCCCGTTTCGGCAATCCCGGCTCGAAGATACCCCCCCCTTCGGCACCTCGTGCCGCAAAGAACAATATGGCGAGCCCCTGCGGGTGGTGATGCTGAAAGTCCCATTCAGCGACAAAGCTCTCTGGGAATTCCCGCGTGTTCCACAGCACGCAGTGCCCCCCATCGTTCTTGAGACGCAACCGGCCTTCCTCCACTGAAACCTTCGCCTCGCCCTCGAGCACCCAGTCCACATCCCTCGACGGTTTTCGAACAAACTGGCTTCCATCCGTGAGTTCCGTTTCGCGCACCATCCGAATGGGTTGGTCGAAGTTGGTTTCGTAGATGGTTTCCCGTTCGACATCCTTGAGGACCTCATCCAGCGAAGACGCCTCCTCACTGTCACCGCCCACCAGCAGTGCCGCCCAAGCCATGAAGAAGGCCAACAGCCATGGGCTCCACCTGTACCGGCTCCGCGTGCAACGCGGATTGTTTGAAACTTGCATCATTCTACCTGCTTCTTCCTGCCATTTTTCTTTTTGTTTGTTCCCCTGTTCACCTTGTTGGCGTAGCCCGAGTATTCCGGGCGCTTGAAGAACATTTCCAGATGTGGTTCATACGTCTTCATCTGGTACCAGAAGGCACTGCGCGGCTCCTGCACTACCCTGCCCTCAGGATAGTCTTTCCCTTCGGCACTGGCCTCGACCGATTCCACCATGACCATGGCTTCAGCCTTCATCTTCGAGAAACGTTCCGGATGTTCCTTGGAAAGGTCCTTCGTCTCGGCAGGATCGGCCTGCAGGTTGAACAAGTGCCATTTGCCATCGCCGCGTCCGCCAAGGTGGAGAAGCTTGAAATCGCCATCGATGATCGCGGCATTCCTCTGGAAGCGGAAAGGGATGGCGTGGCTCCGTTCGGGAGCCTTCCCCTGGAACAGGGATGCGATGCTTTCCCCATCATGCACTGCCAGAAGCGAATCCTTCGACAGGCCCAATAGATCGACCAGTGTGGGCATGATATCCATGGTGGATGCGGGAAAGTCCGTTACCATGGGTTTGATGTGCCCAGGCCACTCGATGATCCCCGGAACACGAATACCTCCCTCATACAAGCTACCCTTGTGGCCCTGAAGCCCCCCGACCGAATGGGGATCGAGGTCAAGCCCTCCGTTGTCACTGCAGTACCAGACCAGGGTGTCCTTCTCGATGCCCATATCACGGAGTCCCTTTCGTAGCGCACCGATGCTGCGATCAATTCCCACGATCTCACCCAGGTGATGGCTGAGCTTCTGGTTGGGATGTTCCACCCGATCCTCATCCACGGCCTTTTGTGGGTTGTGGGGGGATCCATACCAGATCACCGTGAAGAAAGGGGCGGCGGCGGCCTTTCGTCGCTTCACGAACTTCAGTGCTTCCTCGACTGCAACCATGGAGGAGTCGCCTTTGAACTCCTCAAACTTTCCGTTGCGGCTGAGTAGCGGATCATGGTCGTAGTAATTCGAGGCCGTCAGCCACTCGTCGAAACCATAATGCCCTGGATGATTGGCATCATCGCCAAGAACAGGGACACCTGCGCCCCGAACCCCATTGAGGTGCCATTTGCCAAAGTGACCGGTTCCGTATCCAGCCTTCTTGAGAGCCTGTGGCAGCGTCTTTTCCTGAAGGCAAAGGTTGTGTCCGTGGGATGGCACGCCGGTTCGAACGTGAGTCCGTCCTGTCAGGACCGAGGCCCGCGTCGGAGAGCAGACAGGGCCCGCAGCGTAGAAACGGTTGAAGCGGATGCCATTGGCAGCCATGGCATCCAGATTGGGTGTCTTCAGGATCGGATGCCCTATATAGCCCACCTGTCCCCAACCCTGGTCGTCCGCCATGACCAACACGATGTTGGGACGTAAACCGACAGCCGAAGAATCAATTGCTGTGAAGAACGCAAGCCACAGCAGTAGGCAACAATGCAGATACCTTTTCATGGGATGTAGGGATACCCAAAATGAGGGCGATAGGTAACGAGAAAACAGTGGTCCACTGTGGAGCATCAGCAGAAGCGCCCCCTCCACCCGGCTTATCCAGCCGATCTTCATCGTTTTCATCACCCGGTTCGAGCAGTATGCCCCGGTATCTGCGTCCCTTTCCCACATGAAACCCCGAATCAAACTGGACGAAGCCAAGACGCCCGATGGCGGCACCCTGGCCTTGTTCGAACACGACGGTTCCTATGGCATCTCCCTTGACGGAAAGGAGCTGATGCATTCACGGATGTCGTTCTCGGAAGAGGCCCTTGGCCGCATAGGAGTGGAGGGAATCAAGTCCGGCCAACCCGGCAACATCCTGATCGGTGGCCTCGGTCTTGGGTTCACACTGAGGACCGCGTTTGATTCCGCCGGGGTGGACGTGGCGTTCGATGTCGTCGAACTGTCATCCGCGGTCATCGAATGGAACCGATCCCACCTGAGAACATTGAATGGCTCATGCCTGGAGAACACCCGGGTCCGCGTTTTCAATGCGGACATCACCAACTGGATCCGCACGGCCCCTGCCCGTTCCTATGACGCGATCCTGCTCGATGTCGACAACGGCCCCATCGCCATGGTGGATCAGAACAATACGACTCTTTATTCCGAAAAAGGCATCAGACAACTCTGCCGACTGCTGAAACCAGGCGGTCGGCTCGCCATCTGGTCAGCGAGTAAGGACGGGCCGTTTGAATCGCGTCTCAAGAGAGCGCAGCTTCCATTCAGGATCGTATCGGCAAAGGCGCATGAACGAGCCAAACGAGAGGCGGTGGCCATCTACGTGATCCAGCCCTGACAGCCCGTTCAAGAACTCCCAATCACTTCCACCCTTGCCGCCAGGGCGCCCCCTGTCTCGTCATGATGGAATGAACCGCTAGATCTCATCCTCATCCAATGCGCGGCTTTCCTCAAAGGGCCCCCAGTTCATGCGGTCCTCGTATCCCTTGTCCGCCTTGTATTTTGCAGGGTCGTAGTCGGGGTTGCGCTTTGGGATGCGCGCATCCACCTGCTTCAGGTAGTGCATCATCTCATCAAACAGCTTCTTGTGCCGCCCAGGCTTCGCGGGAGCGATGTTGTGCACCTCTCCAATGTCCATGGAGAGGTCAAACAACATGGGGATGTCCGGCCGTTCCCAGAAGTGCAGCACCTTGTGTGATCCCGAAACCACCGCCGTGTGTGGCATGGTGGACCGGTAGTGCGGATAATGGAAATAGAGGTTGCGGTTGAGGAACGCTTCATCGGGTTTTCCACCCGCCATGTAGGACGCCAAGCTGACACCATCGATGTCCTTCAACTTTTTCGGATCCCCGCCAGCCCATTCCACAAAAGTGGGTAGCAGATCGTAGTTGACGACGTTGCCTTCGAAGCGCGTGCCTCCCTTGATGCCCGGACCACGCACAATCATCGGCACCCGGATGCCCCCTTCCCAGACCCACCACTTGTGGGCATGCAGGGGCTGGGTGAGACCGGGCAGGAACTTGTGACGGTAACCGTTGTCCGCCACCATGATGACATAGGTGTTGTCGGCGATGCCCAGCTCCTCCAGTTTCTCAAGCACCACGCCGATCCGCCCATCCAGGTCATCCGCCATCCCCAGCCAGACTGCTGGGTCCTCCTTGCGGCGAACAGTCTCAGCCGTTTTGTTGTGCTCCTTGTACCACTGTTGCACCAGCGGGTGATTCACATACTTCCGGCGTGTAGCCACCTTGCACTCGCTTCCGGCGTGCATCGCATAGTGGGAAAGCTGAACATAGAAGGGCTTCCCCGCCTTGACCTGGTCTTCCATGAATCCCACCGCCTTCTCGGTGATGCTGAACATCAACTTGGGGTCCTCCATCAGTTCCTCGGTCAATCGAGTAGGCTGGCGCTCCCCTTCCTTCAGTCCCTCCTTGATGGTGTTGCCGGGATTGTTGTTGGTATCCCCATCGTGGAGGACATAACCATGCTCACCCGGGTCGCTGCGCATGTGCCATTTCCCGATGTGGGCACTGACGTAGCCAAACGGGGCAAGAGCCTTGGGGATCCCGAAGGTGGATTCCGGCTGCATGGACTTGTTGGCAACGCAGGCCACGGCCGGAAAACCCTCATACTGACGGCTGGTGTCGTAATAGGTATCGTCCCTCGGGTTCATGTAGACCGTGAACTTGTTCCTGGCCGAGGTCTGACCGGTTAGGATGCAGGCACGCGCCGGGGAACACTGGGGAGAACCATAGGCATTCTGGAAGACCATGCCTTCACGCGCCAAACGCTCCACATTGGGCATCTGCACCACCGGCATTTTCGAATTCGGCATGTCCGGATGCATCGGCACCGGGGAGCCGTTCCACG
>CAZKNW010000365.1:0-4609 GCA_964554035.1 uncultured Verrucomicrobiota bacterium | reverse complement strand
CACCACCCGAGGTGCGGCCTGCACCACCACCCATGGGGTGATCGATCGGGTTACGGGCAACACCACGGGTCACAGGGCGTCGTCCGAGGTGACGGTTGCGACCTGCCTTACCAAGCACAATCTTGCTGTGATCCAGGTTTCCGACCTGTCCCACGGTGGCGAAACACTTCTCATTGATCTTTCTGATTTCCCCAGAAGGCAGCTTGACCTGGGCGAAGCCACTATCGATAGACATGAGGACCGCTCCACCACCAGCGCTACGGACCATTTGCCCGCCTCGTCCAACCGTGAGTTCGATGTTGTGGATCATGATGCCCACCGGAATCTCGGAGAGCGGCATGAAGTTTCCAACAACCGCGGGAGAACCCGAACCACTCTGGAGGGTTGTTCCGACCTCAAGCCCGTTGGGAGCGATGATGTAACGCTTTTCTCCATCCTCATACTTGAGCAGCGCGAGGCGGGCAGAACGGGTCGGATCGTACTCGATCGCCATCACTTCAGCCTTCATCCCGTGCTTGTTGCGACGAAAATCCACCGTGCGGATCTTCTGCTTGTGTCCACCGCCAATACCGCGGGCAGTCACCCTACCGTAGCTGTTACGTCCACCCGTCTTCTTCTTGGTGATCGTCAGCTTTTTCTCGGGCTTGGTCTTGGTGATCTCGTCGAACGTGGAGGTGGTCATATACCTCCGCGACGGGGTCAATGGTCTGTAGCTCTTGATTGCCATTTCTAGATTTCCTTATGCGAGGTCGATGGATTCACCGTCCTTCAGTGTTACAATCGCCTTCTTCCAACGAGGGGTTGCACCTTCATGAATCGTCCGACGACGGCGTGCCTTACCGTTGACATTCATGGTGTTCACCCTAAGCACGTTGACCTTGAAGAGTTCTTCGACGGCCTTACGGATCTCAACCTTGTTAGCGCGTTTGTCGGCCACAACCGTATACTGGTTGAGCTCGTCCGACTGCATGGCGCCCTTTTCGGTGAGGCGGATGGTTTTAATGATTTCGAAAGAGTTCATCTGTCGGCTTAATTCTGGGTGATTCGCTTCTCAACCGCCTCGAAGGCAGCTTTGGAGAAAACCAGCTTGTCGTTCTTGAGAACTTCGTAGGTATTCAGGACGGTGCCCGTCGTCACGTCCACGTGAGGGATATTCCGGCAGGAGAGGAGGAGGTTCTCATCCAGCTGATCGATGACCAACTGAACTGTACCTTCGACCTTCAGGGCCTTGAGAACTGCCACGAATTCCTTGGTCTTGGCAGCACCCAGCTTGAGGTCATCCACCACGATAACATCCCCTGCCTTGATGCGTTCACCAAGAGCCTTGAGTAGTGCTAGGCGGCGGGTCTTCTTGGTAATGGTTTTCGTGAAATCCCTCGGCTTCGGGCCATGGGCAACACCACCACCACGCCAGATCGGGTTGCGCTTTTCACCAACACGGGCACGACCTGTTCCCTTCTGTCTCCATGGCTTTTTGTTGCTTCCGGATACTTCACCAACGGTCTTGGTGCAAGCCGTTCCCGAACGCTGGGCTGCCATGTAGGCCACGACGGCATCGTGAACAGCCTGGTTACCTTTCTCGTCCTCCAGGACTTCGAAAGCAACCGTGTGCTCACCGGCATCGGCTCCCTTGATATTCTTGATCGTCAAATTCATGTCTCTATCCGTGTTGATCTTGATTAACGCTTGTTACCACGCTTCTTGGATTCGCGGATGACTACGTAGTCGCCGTTCGCTCCCGGGATACTCCCCTGGATGAGAAGCAGGTTGTCCTCCGCACGAACCTGAATCACCTTCAGGTTCTGGGTGGTCCGGCGGCGCTGTCCCATGTGACCAGGAAGCTTGGTTCCCTTGTCCACCGTTCCAGGTGTCGAACCGGCTCCGATGGCACCTGGGCGACGACTGAAACCCTTGGCACCATGGCTGCCAGGACCACCTCCGAAACCAAACCGCCTCATGACGCCCTGGAAACCCTTACCCTTGGTGATGCCAATGGCATCGATGTAATCACCAGCGGCGAACAGATCCACGTTGATCTGGTCACCGGTGTTCACTTCCTTACCAAAGTCGCGGAATTCCTTGATCCTCTTGACGAAGACGCCTCCATGCTTGCGGGCATGGCCTGCTGCAGGACGGGTGAGCCGCTGCTCCTTCTGCTCATCAAAGCCAAGCTGGACGGCACTGTATCCATCCTTCTCAACCGTCTTGCACTGCAGTACGTAGTTGGGGCCTGCTTCAACAACGGTCACACCAATGGCGGCGCCGTTCTCGTCGTAGACACGGGTGCTTCCGATTTTCTTTCCAATCAATCCGGTCATGGCTCTTTAAATCTTGATGGTGATGTCGACACCTGCGGGCAGATTCAGCTTCTTGAGCTCATCCACGGTCTTCGCGGTGGGTTCAATGATGTCCAACAGGCGCTTGTGGGTGCGCTGTTCAAAGGACTCCTGGGACTTCTTGTCCACGTGGGGCGAACGGCCAACGGTAAAGCGCTCCACCCTGGTGGGAAGAGGAATCGGACCTGCCACGAGGGCTCCCGTGCGCTTCACGGTTTCAACAATATCCAGGGCGCTCTGATCGATGACCCTGTGATCATATGCCTTGAGGCGAATGCGTATACGTTGACCTGCCATAGTAAAAATTGTTTATGCTGCTATCTGCGAATCGGAATCTACCATTCCAGCGGCAATGCTCGCCGGAACCTCTTCAAACCTAAGTGGCTGCATGGAATAATCAGCCCGTCCCTTGGACAAAGATCTCACCGTCGTGGCATATCCGAACATCTCGGCAAGCGGAACCTCCGCGCGGATGCTGGTCGCCGTGATGCGGGTCTCAACCTGACAAATCTTGCCTCGACGTCTGTTGAGATCGCCGAGAATGTCGCCCTGATACTCGTCAGGCGTGGTCACCTCAACGTTCATGATGGGCTCGAGGAGAATCGCTCCTGCTTCCTTTGCCGCTTCCTTGAAAGCGAGAATTCCAGCCATGCGGAATGCAAGCTCGCTGGAGTCCACCTCATGGAAGGTGCCATCCAGGAGGACCGCCTTGACATCGACCATCGTATAGCCAGCGAGAAAACCACCCGAGATCGCGTCTTCGATACCACCGAGGGCGGCAGGAACAAATTCCTTTGGAATGGCGCCACCGGTAATACGGCTTTCAACCTCGACTCCCTTGCCACGCTCGTTGGGCGAAATCTCGATGATGCAATGACCATACTGGCCGCTGCCTCCAGTTTGCCGAATGAACTTACCTTCTCCCCTTGCACTCTTGGTGATCGTTTCGCGGTAAGCGATCTGAGGAGCACCCGCGTTGGCACTAACGTTGAACTCCCGCATCAACCGGTCACGGATGATTTCCAGGTGAAGCTCGCCCATGCCGGCAATGATAAGCTGGCCGGTTTCCTCGTTGGTGTAGCGACGGAAAGTCGGATCTTCTTCGGCAAGCCTTTGGAGGCCTTCCCCAAGTTTTTCAAGGTCAGCCTTGGTTTTGGGCTCGATGGCCATGGAAATCACTGGCTGCGGGAAGCTCGGGGGCTCAAGAAGGACATTGGCACCCTGCACCTCAAGGGTATCTCCTGTCGTGACATCCTTCAGGCCGACAAGCGCGGCAATGTCTCCGGAATAAACCTTGTCGACTTCCTCGCGCTTGTCGGCCTGAAGCATGATGATGCGACTGACACGGCTGCGCTTGCGGGTGCGGGGATTGTAGATGCTGTCGCCCTTAGCAAGAGTTCCACGATAAACACGTATGAAAACAAGCTTTCCAACGTAGGCGTCCGACCAAAGCTTGAAAGCGAGGCAGCAAAACTTGCCATTGTCGGTGGCTTCCACATCCACATCAATATCGGGGTCCTTCTCATCATGCCCCTTGGCTGCCGGAATCTCGACCGGAGAGGGGAGGTAATCGACGATGCCATCCAAGAGGGGCTGAACACCCTTGTTCTTGAAGGCAGAACCTCCGAAGACAGGAACGATCTGGTTGGAGATGGTCAGGCGTCGGATGGCAGCCTTCAGCACTTCAGGGGATACAGGCTTGTCCTCCAAAACCAGTTCCATCACCTCTTCGTCCTTCTCCGCAACCGAGTCGATCAGGGAGGAAAGGGAAAGTGCAGCGAGGTCAGCCAGATCTTGGGGAACATCTGTCACCTCATATTTGAGGCCCATCTTGTCGGAAGGATCAAAGAGGATTGCCTTCTGATTCACGACATCGATGTTTCCACGAAGATTCTCTTCAGAACCGACTGGAATGCATACCGGAAGAGCATCCGCACCCAATTTCTCCCGCATTTCCCGAACCACATTGTCGAAGTCGGCTCCGACCCGGTCCATCTTGTTTACAAATGCGATTCTAGGAACATTGTACTTGGTAGCCTGTCGCCAGACAGTCTCAGACTGGGGCTGAACACCTGCAACTCCACAGAAAACGGCGACTGCACCATCCAAAACCCTAAGTGAGCGTTCGACCTCAGCGGTGAAATCGACATGTCCCGGAGTGTCGATGATGTTGATCCGCTGTTTGATCCCCGTAAACAGTTTCCTGGTCTGATCCTGCTTCTGCTCCCAGAAGCAAGTGGTAGCTGCGGAAGTGATGGTGATGCCGCGCTCAC